>DASTLZ010000194.1:0-13543 GCA_035714425.1 Sphingomonas sp. | reverse complement strand
TGGCGGAGACGGAGGGATTCGAACCCTCGGTACGGTTTCCCGTACGACGCTTTAGCAAAGCGTTGGTTTCAGCCACTCACCCACGTCTCCGGATGCGGCGCTGGCGGGCTATAGCTTGCCTCACGGGCACGATCAACCGCGTCGACACAGGCCTCGGGTTCAATGTCTCTGGCCTGCTGAGCATCCTGACGGATCGGCGCCGTAGCGGCGCTGATCCAGGGGCCCCTCCACCGGTTCGGCTGAGCGTGCCCGCACCGTCGGACGGCATCAACATCCTCCGTCGGCGCAAGCGCCCTGCTCCACCTGCAAGGTCGCATGACCGATGCCGAACCGTGCCTTCAGCGCCGCGCGTGCCGATTCGAGGAAGGCGTCGCCGGGCGGGCTGCCCGGCATCACCAGATGCGCGGTCAGCACCGGTTCGGTGGTCGACATCGCCCAGATGTGCAGATCGTGGACGCGGTCGACGCCGGGCAGCGCGGCCAGCGTCGCGGCGACGCCGTCGTAATCGATGCCGCGCGGCACGCCCGCCAGCGACATCTCCACCGTTTCGCGGAGCAGGCCCCAGGTCTGCCAGAACACCAATGCGGCGATCACCAGGCTGGTCGCCGGATCGATCCAGCCGATGCCGGTCCACGCCATCAGGATGCCGGCAACGACGACGCCCGCGGACACCGCCGCGTCGCTCACCATGTGCAGATACGCACCGCGGATGTTGACGTCGCCGTGCCGCCCGCGCGCGAACAGCAGGGCGGTGGCGGTGTTCACGAGGATGCCGATCCCGGCGACGACCGCGACGACTTTGCCGGGCACCGCCGGCGCGTCGCCCAGCCGCTGCACCGCCGTCAGCACGATCGCGCCCAGCGCAACCAGCAGCAGCAGCGCGTTGAGCAGGGCGGCCAGGATCGTCGATCCCTTCAGCCCATAGGTGAACCGTTTGGTCGGCGCGCGCCGCGCCAGCGTCGCCCCGCCCCAGGCGACCGCGAGCCCCAGCACGTCGGACAGATTGTGGCCGGCATCGGCGAGCAGCGCGACCGATCCGCTCCAAAGGCCAGCCCCGCCTTCGCCGACGACGAACGCGATGTTCAGCGCGATGCCGATCGCGAAGGCGCGATCGAACGATGCCGGTGCATGCGAATGGCTGTGGCTGTGGCCGTGCGCATGATCGTGCGGATGATCGTGCGCGCCCATCGTGCCTTCCCCCAAAACGTCTTGCGCGGTGCATAGCAGCCGCGCCGTCGCGCCGCTATGCGAAGCGGCTGATGAGCGCTTTGCCGATCCATGCCGTGTTGCCCGCCCTGCTCGCCCATCTGCGGGCGGCCCCGAATGCGGTGCTGGTCGCGCCACCGGGGGCGGGCAAGACGACCGCCGTCGCGCCTGCGCTGCTGGACGAGCACTGGCTGGCTGGCGGCGAGATCCTGCTGCTGTCGCCGCGCCGGCTGGCGGCGCGGGCTGCCGCCGAACGCATGGCGCAGACCGCGGGCGAAGCGGTCGGGCGCACGTTCGGGTATGCGACCCGGCTCGATTCGAAGCGCTCCGCGGCGACGCGCGTGACGGTGGTGACGGAGGGCATCTTCGTCGCGCGTATCCAGGCCGACCCCGAACTGGCGGGCGTTGCCGCGGTGCTGTTCGACGAAGTCCACGAACGCAGCCTCGACGGCGATTTCGGGCTGGCGCTGGCGCTCGATGCACAAAGCGCGCTGCGGCCGGATCTGCGGCTGATCGCGATGTCGGCGACGCTCGACGGGGCGCGGTTTGCGTCGCTGATGGGCGGCGCGCCGATCGTCGAGAGTGAGGGCCGCAGCTATCCGCTCGCGCTGCGTCACCTGGGCCGTAACGACGCGCGCATCGAGGATCAGGTGACGTCCGCGATTCGCCAGGCCCTGCGTGAGGAAGAAGGCGGTATCCTGGCCTTTCTGCCCGGCGTCGCGGAGATCGAGCGCGTCGCGGAGCGGCTGGCCGGACTGCCCGACATTGTGCGGCTGCACCGGCTGCACGGCACCCTCGACCCTGCGGAGCAGCGGGCGGCGATCCGGGCCGAGCCGGACGGCGCGCGCAAATTGGTGCTGGCGACGTCAATCGCGGAGACCAGCCTGACGCTGGACGGCATCCGCATCGTCGTGGATTGCGGCCTTGCGCGGCGCCCGCGTTACGATCGCGCGGCGGGCATGACCCGGCTGGTCACCGAACGCGCGAGCCAGGCGGCGGCGACCCAGCGCGCCGGTCGCGCCGCGCGCCAGGGGCCGGGCGTCACCTATCGCTTGTGGGAGGAAGCGGGCACCGCCGGCCTGCCGCGGTTCGACCCGCCTGAAATTCTCGAAGCCGATCTGTCGGCGTTAGTGCTGGCGTGCGCGCTGTGGGGAGTCGGTGATCCGCGCGCGCTCGCCTGGATCGATCCGCCCCCAGAGGTTGCGCTGTCTGAAGCACGCACGCGCCTGGACGCGCTGGACGCGCTGGATGCGGACGGGCGCCCGACCGCGCACGGCCGCGCCATCGCGGCGCTGCCGATGCCGCCGCGGCTGGCGCACATGCTTTTGCGTGCCGGCGAGCGCGGGATGGCGCGGACCGCTGCCGAGATCGCCGTACTGCTGGGCGAGCGCGGGCTGGGCGGCAACGACGTCGATCTGGAAACACGGCTGCGGCGCTGGCGATCGGAACGGGGAAACAAGGCGGAAGCGGCGCGGGCTTTGGCGGAGCGCTGGGCGCGGCTGATCGGCGGAGCGCAAACCGGAGCGCAGGACGTCGCGGCGTGCATCGCTCTGGCCTTTCCCGATCGCGTGGCGCGGCGGCGCGATACGTCTGGGGAGACATGGGCTTCGGCTGGCGGACGCGGCTTCCGGCTCGACCCCGCGCTGCCGCTCGCCCGCGCGGAATGGCTGGCGGTGGCGGAGACGCAAGGATCGGCGGCCGGCGCGCGCATCCTGTCGGCGGCAGCGCTCGATCCCGTGGCGATCGAGTCGCTGTTCGCCAGCCGAATCGCCATGTCGCGCACGGTCACGTTCGATTCCGACACGGGCGGGGTGCAGGCGATCCGCGAACGGCGCTTCGGCGCGATCCGCCTGTCCTCCGGCCCCGACACCCAGGCCGATCCCGCTGCCATCGCCACGGCCTTGGTCGAGGGGGTGCGCACGCACGGGGTCGCGCTGCTACCCTGGAGCACGGCTGCCGGCGCATTGCGGCAACGTGCCGCGTTCGCAGGCGTGGCGCTGGACGATGCGACCTTGGCGGAGGCGCTCGACGATTGGCTGCCGCCGCTGGTCGAGCGCCGGCGCCGGCTCGATCAGATCGCGCCCGACGCGCTGGCCGACGCGCTGCGCGGCCTGATCGGCTGGGACGCGATACGTCGCATCGATCAGCTTGCGCCGCCCGATTTCACCACCCCGGCAGGGAGCAGCCACACGATCGATTATGCGGCCGAAGGGGGACCGCGGGTCGAGGTGCGCGTCCAGTCGCTGTTCGGGCTTGCCGCGCATCCGGTGATCGGCACCGGTCGCGTTCCGCTGGTGCTCAGCCTGACCTCGCCGGCGGGCCGGCCGATCCAGACGACGCGCGACCTGCCCGGCTTTTGGGCGGGCAGTTGGGCGGCGGTGGCCAAGGAGATGCGCGGTCGCTATCCCAAACATCCCTGGCCCGACGATCCCGCCGCCGCATCGGCCACGCTGCGAACGAAAAAGGCGGATGCAAGAGGCGGCGGATCGCGGTAAGGACAAGCCATGCCCACCGCCCGTATCTTTCAACGCCCCAAGAACGCGATGCAGTCCGGCAAATACCGGACCGGCCATTGGCAGCTCGAATTCGAAGCCGCCGAAGCTATGCACGCCGATCCCCTGACCGGCTGGGCCGGCAGCGGCGACACGCGCGACCAGATCCGCCTGAGCTTTCCCACGCGCGAGGCCGCGGTCGCCTATTGCGAATCGCAGGGGTTCGACTTCGTCGTCGTGCCTGCCCCGGAAGCCAAGCTGAAGCTTCAGGCCTATTCGGACAATTTCCGGTAACAGGCTTTCCCGCCACCCTTGTTGCCAGCCTTCTTGAGAGTGGCCATTCCGGTGGCCAGCGCGTATGGCGCGGCGTCATCCGCTGCCAGGACATCTCGCCCCGATGCGTATCGCCTTCGCGTCCGATCATGCTGCCGTTTCACTGAAAACGATCCTCGTCGCCTGGGCGCGAGAGGCCGGTCATGAGGTGATCGACCTGGGCGCCGACGGCACCGCCAGCGTCGATTACCCCGATTACGGTTATGCCCTTGCCGCTGCGGTCGCCGACGGGCGGGCGGAGCGCGGTGTCGCATTGTGCGGATCGGGCATCGGCATCATGATCGCGGCCAACCGCAATCCTCATGTCCGTTGCGCCCTGGTTTCTGAACCTCTTTCCGCGCGGCTGGCACGGACCCATAATGATGCCAACGCCATCGCGATGGGCGCGCGGCTGATCGGTGAGGAGATGGCGAAGGCCTGTCTCGACGCCTTTTTGACGGCGGAGTTCCAGGGCGGTCGCCACCAGCACCGCGTCGACAAATTGACCCAGGAGTTTGCCGCATGAGCACCCAGCCCAGAACGCTTCACGATGTCCAGCCGGATGGCTTCTTCACCCGCGGCCTGGCGGAAACAGATGCCGCCGTGTTCGCCGGCCTGACGGCGGAGATGGACCGCGAGCAGACGCAGATCGAACTGATCGCCAGCGAAAACATCGTGTCGAAAGCGGTGCTGGAGGCGCAAGGGTCGGTCTTCACCAACAAATATGCCGAAGGTTATCCCGGCAAGCGCTATTATCAGGGGTGCGCGCCGTCCGACGTGGTCGAACAGCTGGCGATCGACCGCGCCAAGCAGCTGTTCGGCTGCGGCTTCGTCAATGTGCAGCCGCATTCGGGCGCGCAGGCGAATGGCGCGGTGATGCTGGCGCTGGTGAAGCCGGGCGAGACCATCCTGGGCATGAGCCTGGACGCCGGTGGCCATCTGACCCACGGCGCGCGCGCGGCGATGAGCGGCAAATGGTTCAACGCGGTCCAATATGGCGTGGACGCCGACACGCACCTGATCGACTATGATTCCGTCGAGGCACTGGCGATCGAGCACAGCCCCAAGCTCATCATCGCGGGCGGTTCGGCCTATCCGCGCACGATCGACTTCGCCCGCTTCCGCGCGATTGCGGACAAGGTCGGCGCGTATTTCCTGGTCGACATGGCGCATTTCGCCGGCATCGTCGCGGCCGGCCTGCATCCGACGCCGTTCGGCCATGCCCATGTCATGACGACGACCACGCACAAGACGCTGCGCGGCCCGCGCGGCGGCATGATAATGACCAACGACGAAGCGCTGGCCAAGAAGATCAACTCGGCGGTGTTCCCCGGGCTCCAGGGCGGGCCGCTGATGCACGTCATCGCGGCCAAGGCGGTGGCGTTCGGCGAAGCGTTGCAGCCCGATTTCAAGAGCTACATCGCTGCCGTCATCGAAAACGCCAAGGTGCTGGCCGCCACGCTGAAGGAACGCGGGTCGAACATCATCGCCGGCGGCACCGACACGCATCTGGCGCTGGTCGACCTGACCCCGCTGGGCATCACCGGCCGCGACGCCGACGAAGCGCTGGAACGCGCCGGCATCACCTGCAACAAGAACGGCATCCCCAACGATCCGCTGCCCCCGGTCAAGACCAGCGGCATCCGCGTCGGCAGCCCGGCGGGCACCACCCGCGGCTTCGGCCCCGCCGAATTTCGTGAGATCGGCCATATGGTCGCCGATGTTCTCGACGGTCTGGCGCGCAAGGGCGAACATGGGGACCCGGATGTCGAGGCGGACGTTCGTACCCGCGTGCGCGCCCTGTGCGCCCGCTTCCCCATCTATCAAGGATAAATCCATGTCGAAGATCGACGACGTCCAGAACGAGATCAAGACGACCCCAGGGCTGGGCAAAAAGATGGCCAAATATGGCGCGGTCGGCGCAGTGCTGGCGATCCCAATCCCCTTCGTCGGCCCCGTGCTGGGCGCACTAGTCGGCGCCGGCGTTGCGTATTCGAAGCGCAAAGGGTGAGACGAAAGGCTGCCCGATAGATGCGCTGCCCGTTCTGCGGCCATGACGACAGCCAGGTAAAGGACAGCCGCCCCACCGAAGACGGGGCGGCGATCCGCCGTCGGCGGCAATGTGAGGGGTGCGCGGCGCGCTTCACCACCTTCGAACGCATCCAGCTGCGCGAACTCTTCGTTTTGAAAAGCGAGGAGCGGCGCGAGCCGTTCGATCGCGACAAGCTGCTGCGATCGATCAGCATCGCGGCGCGCAAGCGCCCTATCGATCCCGCCCGACTCGAATTGCTGGTCACCGGTATCCAGCGGCGGCTGGAAACGTCGGGCGATCAGGAAATTTCGTCCAAGCATATCGGCGAGATGGTCATGGACGGGCTGAAAGCGCTCGATCCGGTCGCCTACATCCGCTTCGCCAGCGTCTACCGCGATTTCAGCGAAGCGCGCGATTTCGAAGCCTTCGCCGGATCGGTGGAGGCAGGAAAATAGGATGGCAGACCACGCATCCCCCGTCTCGCTTCCTTTTGTTCCGGCCCCCGTCATCATCCTCGTCCGCCCGCAGCTGGGCGAGAATATTGGCAAGGCCGCACGTGCCATGCTCAATTTCGGCTTGGTCGAAATGCGTCTGGTGGCGCCGCGCGACGGCTGGCCGAACCCCGGCGCCGCGCCGGCTGCATCGGGCGCCGACATCGTGCTGGATCGTGCCGGCGTGTTCGAAACGCTGGCCGAAGCGGTCGCCGATTGCGCACACGTCTATGCCACGACGGTGCGCCGGCGCGGCGTGACCAAGCCGGTCGTGACGCCGGAGGAAGCGATCCGCGAAGTCCGCGCATCGGCCGGGCGCACCGCGTTCCTGTTCGGCCCGGAACGCTCCGGCCTGGAGACCGACGACGTGGCGGTCGCGCGCAAGATCGTGACGGTGCCGATCAACCCGGAGTTCGGCAGCCTCAATCTGGCGCAGGCGGTCATCCTGATCGCGTATGAATGGTCGCGCGGACAGGATCTGGCGCAGCCGCCCGAAACCGAGATCGCGGAACCCGCGCCGCAGGAAGAACTGGACGGCATGATCGCGCAACTCGACGTGCTGCTGGAGGACGCCGGCTTCTTCTTCCCCGAGAGCAAGGCGCCGACGACCAGGCGGACGTTGCGTACCCTGCTGACCAAGCCGGGCTGGTCGAGCCAGGAAGTGCGCACCATGCGCGGTGTGCTGTCGTCGCTGCGGGCGAAGCCGTCGCGGCACTGAACTTCGCTTCCAGTTGACGCCGCCCACGGTTGACTCGGGGCGTCCATCCGGCTAGGCGCCCGCCTTCGCAATTGGCCCCGCACCCCGGTGAAGCGGTGGCCCTGCCCTCGTCCGCGAGATCGTAGAGCGATGACCGGGAATACCGTTGTTCGCAATCTGCCAAGGAATATCCATGTCGAAGCGCCATAGCGCCAAGCACAAGCTCGACCGCCGGTTGGGCGAAAACATCTGGGGCCGGCCCAAGAGCCCCGTCAACAAGCGTGAATACGGCCCCGGCCAGCACGGCCAGCGCCGCAAGGGCAAGGTCAGCGATTTCGGCATCCAGCTGCGCGCCAAGCAGAAGCTGCGGGGCTATTACGGCGACGTAACCGAAAAGCAGTTCCGCGCCTGCTATCACGAAGCCGCCCGGATGAAGGGCGATACGTCGCAGAACCTGATCGGCCTGCTCGAACAGCGTCTGGACATGATCGTCTATCGCGCCAAGTTCGCGCCGACCGTCTGGTCCGCGCGCCAGCTGGTCAGCCACGGCCACATCCGCGTCAACGGCGTGAAGTGCAACATCGCCTCGCGCCGCGTGTTCCCCGGGCAGGAGATCACCCTGGGGTCCAAGGCGCAGGAAATGGCGCTGGTGATGGAAGCGCAGAACCTCGCCGAGCGCGAAATTCCCGATTACGTCGCGCCCGACGGCAACACCAAGGTGACGTTCACCCGCGTGCCGTCGCTGGACGAAGTGCCGTATCCGGTGAAGATGGAGCCGAACCTGGTCGTCGAATTCTACTCGCGCTAATCGCGAGCGGTCTTTTCCGACCGACGACAAAAGGGCGGCCCTCACGGGCCGCCCTTTTTCGTTCCGCGATGCGTGCCAGCCTAAAGCCTGAAAGCCGTGCCCAGGAGGTGGCGGGTCTTTTTGTCGAAACTCGGAAGATCCCGCGCGTCCATGATGCCCCGTTCGCCCACAACGCGCGGAGATATCAAGCAGATCCGGGCGCAGACACTTTACAGGCAAGCCTCGAGCATGGCCTGATCGAATCCGAACATGAGGGCCTTGTCGAGGGTGTAGGGGCGCAGCCCCATCGACTGGTATTCGCCGATGATCTTGCCGTCGGCACCTTCGCTCATATACTCGAACTTGAACAACTCCTGGGTGACGATCACCGGGCCTTCCATGCCGATGACCTCTGTCACGTTCGTGACGCGGCGAGAGCCGTCGCGCAGGCGCTTCACCTGGACGATCAGGTCGACTGAATCGGCGATCTGGCGGCTGATCGCTTCCTTGGGCACCTTGATGTCGCCCATCATCACCATGTTTTCCATACGCGCGAGCGCCTCGCGCGGGCTGTTCGAGTGGAGGGTGCACATCGACCCGTCGTGGCCGGTGTTCATGGCGGAGAGCATGTCGAAACACTCGGCGCCGCGGATTTCGCCCAGGATGATGCGATCGGGCCGCATGCGCAGCGCGTTCTTGACGAGATCGCGGATCGAGATTTCGCCCTGACCTTCCAGATTGGCGGGGCGGGTTTCGAGCGGCAGCCAGTGCGGCTGTTGCAGACGCAGTTCGGCGGCGTCCTCAATCGTCAGCACGCGCTCGCCCGGGTCGATCATTTTCGACAAGGCGTTCAGCATCGTGGTCTTGCCCGAGCCGGTGCCGCCCGAAATGACGATGTTGAAGCGGCACGCGCCGGCGATCTTCAGCGCGGTCGCCATCTTCGGGCTCATGCTGCCGAAGCCGGCCATCATGTCCAAGGTGATGGGTTTGGCGGAGAATTTGCGGATCGAGATCGCCGTGCCCTTCAGGCTCAGCGGCGGGACGATCACGTTGACGCGGCTGCCGTCCTTCAGGCGGGCGTCGGCCAGAGGGGTCGTCTGGTCGACGCGCCGGCCTACCGAATTGACGATGCGCTGGGCGATCTGGAACAGATGCTCCTCGTCGCGGAACTGAACCTGCGCCAATTCCAGCTTGCCGCCGCGCTCGACGAAGGTCTGTTCGGGGCCGTTGACCATGATGTCCGAAATCTTCGGATCCGCCAGCAATTCTTCGAGCGGCCCGAGGCCGAGCAGTTCGTCGACGAGTACCTTTTCCAGCGCGAATTGCTCGCGGCGGTTCAGCGTCAGTTTCAGTTCGGCGAGGACTTCGCCGATGATCGGGCGGAATTCCTCGGCCAACTCGTCCTTGCCCAGCGTCGCGGCGGCTTCGGGATCGACCCGTTCGAGCAGGCGGGGGAGGACTTGCTCCTTGATCTTGTGGATCGAACTTTCGAACCCTTCGACCCGGCTGCTGCCGGATTCGGCGCTGGCGGCCTGCCGATCGGCCAGCCGTTGCATCGGATCGCTGGATTGCATCGCGGCGCCGCCCGCGTCGCTGCCGCCGGGCAGGGTGGCATCGTCGAGCGGCGGGAATTGCTGCCCGCCTTCCGGTTCGCGCGGGGCCGGGCCGCTGCCCTGCATGGGGCGAGCCACGCCGAACGCGGGGCGCGCTGCGCTCCCGCTCCCCATTCCGCTGCGGCGTCCGAACGCGCTCATGCCTTTTCCCTTATGCCTTGCCGCTTATCGCTAGGGCCCAAGGCTTGAAATTTGTCTAACGCGCGGAACAGCAGGGGTTGGCAGGCCCGGGCGCGGGACGTTGACGCCGGGGAGGCGGCGCGCCATGCGCATGCCGATGTCGCGCATTCTCGTCCCGCTGGCCGTCTCCGCCCTGGCCTTCGCCTGCGATGCGCAGGGGCAAACGGCGGCCCCCCACGGCGATGCGCATGCGATGCACGGCATGGACATGCCCGCGCAAGAGCCCGCCGGCCGACCGGCGCCCGATCATGCGCACCATGATATGGCCGGGCACAAAATGACTGGCGCGCTAGGCAGTTACACGATGGTGCGCGACGCTTCGGGCACGGCTTGGCAGCCGGACAGTTCGCCCTTGTGGGCGATCATGGGCCAGCATGGCGACTGGTCGACGATGGTTCACGGCTATGCAACGCTGGTCCACGACGAGCAGGGCGGGCCGCGCGGCGACCAAAAGACGTTCGTCGCGTCGATGCTGATGGGCATGGCGCAGCGGCCAGCCGGAGATGGCATTTTGACGCTGCGCGCGATGGGCAGCCTGGACCCGTTGATGGGCAAGAACGGCTATCCGCTGCTGCTCGCCACCGGGGAAACCGCCGATGGGCGTACCGAATTGGTCGATCGCCAGCATCCCCACGACCTGTTCATGGAGCTGGCCGCGATCTACAGCCGTCCGCTGGGCGAGCGCACGCAAACCTTTGTTTATATGGGATTACCGGGCGAGCCGGCGTTGGGGCCGGCGACGTATATGCACCGCTTTTCCGGCATCGCGAACCCCGAAGCGCCGATCGACCACCATTGGCTGGATTCCACCCACGTCACGTTCGGCGTCGCGACCGTCGGAGTGATCCGGGACGGAATTAAGCTGGAATCTTCGGTATTTACGGGGCGCGAGCCGGACGAGAACCGGTATGATATCGAGCGGCCGCGGTTCGACAGCTGGTCGTTTCGCGCCACCTGGAACCCGAATGCGGACCTGTCGATGCAAATCAGCCACGGCTTTCTGAACAGCCCCGAAAAGCTGCATCCGGAAGAAAACGTCCGCCGTACAACGGCTTCGGTCACCTGGAACCGCAAGCTGGCCACCGGAAACTGGCAGTCGACGCTGGCGTGGGGGCGCAACGATCCATCGGACGCGGGCGAGCAGACGACGGATGCGTTCCTGTTCGACAGCGCGCTCCAGATCGGCCGCAACACGATCTTCGGGCGATTGGAGCACGTGGAAAAAGACGAATTGTTCGCCGACGAACCCCAAAATCCACTGTCTTCGCGTGTTTTTGCGGTTTCGAAGATCAGTTTGGGCGGTTTTCACAGTTTTTTCGCAGGCGCGTTCGCGCTCGACGTCGGCGGGCTGGTTTCGAAATACGGCCTGCCCGCCGCGCTGCGTCCGACCTACGGCCGCGACCCGGCCAGCGCGATGCTGTTCACCCGATTCCGCATCAACGGGTAGATCAGCCGCGCACGACTCCGACATCGGCGAAGCGGCGCGGCTCGACCGGGGGCGTGGCCGGCTCGGCCAGTTCGCATTGCCAATAGCCGACATCGATCCAGCGACCGTGCTTGTAGCCGATTTCGCGGAACACGCCCGCGCGGCGGAAGCCGACGGCTTCGTGCAGGCGGATCGACCCGTCGTTGGGCAGAGCGATGACGCCCATCGCCTGGGTGAAACCCTGCGCGCGGCAGGTGTCGACCAGCGCTTCGTACAACAGCCGACCGACGCCGGCGCGCTGCGACACGTCGGCGACGTAGACGGTGGTCTCCACGACCCAGCGATACGCATCGCGTTCGCGGAAGCGCGTGGCATAGGCATAGGCCAGGACGCCGCCGGTGTCCTCGCCGCTGGTCGCGACGATCCACGGATACAGGCCGTCCGCCGCCGCCATCCGCGCGCGCATGGTGCGGGCATCGGGCGCATCGGTTTCGAAGGAGACGACCCCGGCCAGCACATGCGGCGCATAGATGGCGGCGATCGCGCCGGCATCCTCCGGCCGGGCAGCGCGGATCGCGATCACCGCGCGGCCAGCCCGAAGCGCGCGAGCATCACGTCGAGCAGCCGCGCGTCGCTGCCGCCGCCGGCACTCGGCCCCAGCCCGCCGCATTCGAGGCAGCGCGCCTGGATCGAGCCGCCGGCCGCCATCCGCCGCACATCGCCCAGCGCGCGCGCAAGCATCGCACGGCGATCCGCGGCGATGTGCGCGAAGATATCGCCGGCCGGTTCCTGCGCATCGTCGTCGTCATCGCCGCCGCGCAGGCTGGTCGCCAGCTTCGCGGCCCAGCCGGGTTCGCGTTCGAGATAGACGGCGTGGACGTCGGCCGGGTCGAGCCTGGCGCGCTCGGCTGCCTCGGCGATGGCGTCGTTCAGCGTCCCGAACCGGTCGACCAGGCCCAATTGGCGCGCCGTGCCGCCGTCCCAGACGCGGCCCTGGCCGATCTGGTCGACGCGCTGCGGCGTCATCCGCCGCGCCTGCGCCACGCGCGTGACGAATTGGCGATAGCCGTTTTCGATGCCCGCCTGCAGGACCGCGTCGACGGTCGGGTTGGTGCCCGCATAGATATCGGGCTGTCCCGACAACGGCGTCGTCTTCACGCCGTCCGTGGTGACGCCGATCTTGGCCAGGCTGTTCTCGAAACTGGGGATGATGCCGAAAATGCCGATCGAGCCGGTGATCGTGCCGGGTTCGGCGAAGATCGTGTCCCCCGCGGTCGCCACCCAATAGCCGCCCGACGCGGCCAGCCCGCCCATCGATACGACGATCGGCAGGCCCTGACGCTTGGCCTCCATCACCGCCAGCCGGATGCGTTCGGAGGCCAGCGCCGACCCGCCCGGCGAATCGACGCGCACGACCAGCGCCTTCAGGTCCCTTTTCGCCAACCCCTTCAGCACCGCCTTGGCGATGGTATCGCCCGCCGCCGTGCCCGGCCCGGCTTCGCCGTCGACGATATCGCCGGCGACCGTCACGACGCCGATCGCGCCGCCCCTCGTCGGCAGGGGATTGGCGTCGATCCATTGCGACAGCGCGATCTCGCGGTAATTGCCGGCCGGCTTCTTGTCGTCGCTGCCCGCGATCTGGGCGATGCGGCGGCCGAAAGCGATGCGATCGCCCAGCTTGTCGACCAGCCCGGCGTTCAGATTGGCGCGCGCGATATCGCCGCCGGTGGCCAGCACGAGGGCGTCGGGGCGCGCCATGAATTGCGCCACCTGCGCCTTTGGCCGCGCCCGCGCCACGCTGTCGCGCCACTGCGCCAGCAGGGTGCCGTACAGCGCCTGATTGGCCTGGCGCGCTTCGGGGCTCTGATCGCTACGGATATAGGGTTCGACGAACGACTTGTACTTGCCGACCTTGTAGACGTGGGTGGTGATCCCGAGCCGGTCGATCAGGCCCTTGTAATACAGCTGGCTGCCGCCCGGCCCGGCGAGCAGGATGCCGCCCAGCGGGTTGACCCAGATTTCCGAAGCACTGGCCGCGAGGCGATAGCCGGCATCGGTATAGGCGGTGGCATAGGCCAGCACCGGCTTGCCGCCGTCGCGGACCCGGCGCAGCGCGTCGGCGACCTCCTGGATCGCAGCCGGATAGCCGCCGCCGAAGCGATCGAGGTCGAGCACGACCGCCTTGATATGATCGTCGCCGCGCGCCGCGTCGATCGCGCGCACCAGATCGCGCAGGCGGAACTGGCGTACCTGCGTCCGGCCCGACAGCGTCTGGAACGCGGCCTGTTCCTCCGGCTGTTCGACGAT
>DASTLZ010000193.1:0-10439 GCA_035714425.1 Sphingomonas sp. | reverse complement strand
CTGGGGCGGCGCGCGTCGCCGTCGGGCTGATGCTCGGTCGAGATGTTGGGCGCGCGGGTTTCGGTGGTCGGCTTCACGGGATCGTCCATCGTTCGTCTCCTGATGCTGCGCCCTGAACCCGCAAAGCACCGGAATCGTTGCGAACCTGGTTACATCATTGCAGCGGCCGGCCCGCATCCCGCCACCGGTCGAGCACCTGCGACGCCTGCGGCAGCCGATCGCCCGGCGCAGGCGCGGGCCGAGCGCCGGCCGTCGCCAAAGGCACCGGACCGCTCGTCGGCGGCAGCGTCACCCCCAGCGTCACCGGCACATTGAGCGGCACGACCGCCGCCGCCGGATGCGGCCCCGGCACCGGTTCGCCGCCGCGATAGCGCTGGCGAAAAGCCGCCGCGGTGCCCCAATATCCCTTCCACCGGTGAAACAGATGCGCGCCGACCATGTCGGTCATCACCAGGCTGCGGTTCCACGCCGGGGTGACGGCATCGGTGTGGTAATGGGTCGCCAGCCCGAGGGGTGCGAAGACATAGCCGGCCAGCGCCGCGCTTGCCGCCCGCGCCGCGCGCGCCCAGGCGACCCGTGCCGGCACGCGCGCGATTGCTCCGTCGCACGCGAAGCTGAACTGGCAGCCGGCGCGCTCGGATCCCTGATACACGACGCCGCACACCGTCGGCGGAAAAGCCGGGTGGCGAACGCGGTTCAGCACGACTTGCGCCACCGCGGCCTGCCCCGCATCGGGCTCGGTCGCCGCTTCGTAATAGATCGCCGCGCTCAGGCATTCCAGCGCGCGCCCGCGATCCACCGCCCCCACGCCCGCCAGCGAAAAGGCGCGCGCGGGCACCGCCGCGCGATCGGCCGCCATCGCCGCCGCGGCTTCGGCAGGGTCGAGGGCAGGGAGCGCGGGCAAGGCGATCGTACCGGTGACGCCGCGCCCCGGCGCCGCATTCGTGGGGGGCGGCGGCAATATGTCGGGCGTGCGCTTGGGCGCGGCATAAAGCAGCGCTGCGCCGGGAAAATGATCGTCGGCATCGTAACCGCGCAACGGCCCCTGCACCGCGCGCGTCTCGCCATGCGCCGCCATCGCCCGCCACGCGCCGTGCGCCGCCATCGCGACGATCAGCGCCAGCGCGGTGACGACGGCGGCAAGCCACGCCAGCGCTCCCTGCCGCACCCATGTCGCCTCGATCCGCAAACCCCGTTTCTCCGCCGCCGGAGCCGGCGCGCAGCGGGGCATACAGCAAGGGGATGAACACTTCCGCTTCGCGCGCGACAGTTCGAAAAAAACGCGCGAAAAGGGCGCGTTTCGCAGGCGGGGAGCGGACTGGCACCGCTCCCCCAGCGAACTCTACCGCAACGAAGCGCTGTCCAGCGTCAGCGCGCTGACCAGCAGCACTTCGACGTCGGGATAGGCCTTACGCAACGCCGGCAGGAATTGCTTGGCATCGCCGACCACCACGATGCTCGCCAGCTTTGGATCGAGCAGCGTTGCCGCTGCCTGCTGCACCGCTGCCGGATCGACGCCCTCGACCGCGGAGGTAAAGCGCGCCAGCTCGCTCAGCGGCACGTCCTGCACGATGTAGTCGCCCAGCAGGTCGGCGATCCCGTCGGTGCTTTCGATCGTCCTGCCGAAGCCGCCGACCAGCACCGCCTTGCGCGTGTCCAGCTCGCTCGCCGGCACGGGCTCGCTGCCCAGCCGGCGCATTTCCTGTGCGATCAGCGCCACGACGTCGGGCGCGGTCGCATTCTTGGTCTGGGTGCGCGCGGAAATGCTGCCCGGCCGGCGCAGCGCCGACACGCTGCTCCCCGCGCCATAGGCCAGCCCGCGCTTGATGCGGATTTCCTGGTTCAGCCGCGACGAAAATCCGCCGCCCAGCACGGTGTTCGCCACCGACAGCGGGTAATAGCGCGCGTCGCTGCGCGCGATGCCCGGCCGCGCGACGACGACGCCGGCCTGCCCGGCATCGGGCATGTCGACCACGATCACCCGCGGCGCCGGATACGCCTGCGACCCCGAAGCAGGGGCGGCAGCTGCGGCCTTGCCCTGCCATGTGCCGAAGCGCGTCTCGGCCAATGCCTGCGCCGCGGCCGGCGTGATGTCGCCGACGACGACCAGCGCGGTCTGCCCCGGCGTCCAGGTGCCGGCATAGGATGCGATCAGATCCTGCCGGGTCAGCGCCTTTACCGAGGCCGGCGTGCCCGATGCCGGTGCCCCATAAGGCGCCGCGCCGAACACCGCGCGCCCCGCGACTAGCCCGGCCAGCTGCGCCGGGTTTTTCAGGGCGACGCTCAACCCGTCGATCGTCTGCGCCCGCGCGCGTTCGATCTCCTCGGGCGCGAAGGCGGGGGCCGTGGCGACGTCGGCCAGGATCGTCATCGCCGGGGCGATCTGGTCCGATTTCACGGTGATGCCGATCGACGCGCCGTCCCGGTCTGTGCCCGCGCCGATCGACCCGCCCAGCGATTCGATCGCGCGCGCGATATCGGTGGCGGATCGCGTCCTGGTGCCCTTGGTCAGCAGGTCGGACGTCAGCGCACTGGCGCCAGCACGCGTCGCCGGATCGGTCGCCGCGCCGCCGCTCGCGACCAGGGCGGCGGTGACGATGGGCAGGTCGTGGCGCGCGACGGTGATGACGCGCAAACCGTTCGCCAGCCGCGTCTCTACGGGCTGCGGCAGGGTCGGCGCCACCGCTTTGCCGGGCGGGGGCGGCTGGATACGCTGCGTCGCCGTCGCCGGCGTGACCAGCGCGACGGTGCGTGGCGCGGGCAGCGGCCGTGCGCGCACGGTTGCGGCGACGGTGATCGGCTGCGCGACCACGCCCGCGGGCTTCGCCTCCAGCGGCAGGTAACGGATCGTCGCGGATTGGTTGGCGCCCAGATATTTGCGGGCCACGCGCTGCACGTCGGCGGCGGTCACTTGCTGGATCGCGGCCAGCTGGCGATCGGCGGCGCGCGGGTCGCCGTCGATGATGACGGCATTGGCCAGCACTTGCGCCTTGCCTTCCGCGGTTTCGCGCTGGCGGATCGCCGCGGTCAGGAGTTCGTTTTTCGCCTCGGCCAGTTCGGCGGCGCTCACTGGCGCATCGCGCATCCGGGCCACTTCGCGCAGCAGGCCGGCTTCGCCGGCGTCCGCGGTCTTGCCGCTGGCCAATATGGCATAGACCGCCAGATTGCCGACGCCCTGGCGGCTGTCGAGCAACGATTGCGCCGATTGCGCCAGCTGATCGCGGTAGACCAGCGTTTCGTACAGCCGCGAACTTTCGCCGGTCGACAGGATCGCGTTCAGCACCGCCAGCGCGGCATTGTCAGGCTCGCGGTCGGCCGGCACGTGCCAGCTGATGAAGACCGCGGGCAGCGGCGTGTTGGCTTCATATACGGTGCGCGTGGTCGCGGTGGTGCGCGGCGGCTCGGCCACCGTCACGCGCGGGATCGGTTGCGCGGGCCGCGCGATCCGGCCGAAATAGCGGTCGATCCAGCGATCCAGCTGCGCGGGTTCGAAATTGCCTGCCACCACCAGCACCGCATTGTCGGGCCGGTAATAGGTCGCGTGGAACGCACGCACTTCGTCGATCGACGCGGCCTGCAGATTGTCCAGGCTGCCGATCGTCCCGCGGGCGTAAGGATGCACCGAATAGGCGCTGGCCGGATAATAGACGGAGAACAATTTGCCGAACGGCCGCGCCAGCGTGGATTGGCGCAATTCCTCCTTCACCACGTCGCGTTCCGACGCGAAGCTGATCGGCTCGACGACCAGGCTGGCCATGCGATCGGCTTCGGCGAACAACAGGCGTTCCAGGTGGTTGGCCGGCACGACTTCGTAATAATTGGTGTAATCGTCGCCCGTCGACGCGTTGTTATACCCGCCGACATCCTCGGTCAGGCGGTCCATCTGTTCGGGCACCAGGTTGCGCGTCGCCTTGAACATCAGATGTTCGAACATGTGCGCAAAGCCCGATCGCCCGGCGGGATCGTCCTTCGATCCGACGTCGTACCACACCTGTATAGCGACGTTTGGCGTCGTCGTGTCGCGGATCGCATAGACTCTCAGCCCGTTGGCCAGCGTGCGCTCGGTAAAGGCGATCGGCCGCACCGCCGCCCCGGAAGCAGGTACGGCAGGCACGGCCTGCGCCAGCACCGCGACCGGCGCCAGCGTGGCGGCGGCGGCCAGTAAACGGGCGAGACGACGGATCACTTGTCCTCGTCGCGCTGGCGGTTGGCGAACAGGACGGCGGCGGCGACCGCGGCGGAACCGATGCCGACGCCCAGCCCGATCTTGGCCAGCGGCCAGTTCTTCGCGCGCTTCGCCAGCGCTTCGGCCGCCGCCTCGGCCGCGATCTTGGCATCCTTGGCGGCGGCCAGGATCTCGTTCGGCGTGTCGGTTTCGGTCTCGCTCCGGGGCGTATCGGTCATGCTGTCTCTCCCATCGTATAAAGCGTGCGGAAATCGTCCGCGAACGCCGTCAGCCGGTCCTGTTCGATGGCGGTCCGCAGATCGGCCATCAACGTTTCGTAGAACCAGATATTGTGCTCCGTCATCAACATCGCGCCCAGGATTTCGCCCGCGCGCACCAGATGGTGCAGGTACGCCCGGCTCCACGTCGCACACACGGGGCAGGGGCATGTCGCATCCAGCGGCACCAACGCTTCGGCATGGCGCGCGTTGCGGATGTTCAGCGGCCCACGGCGCGTGAACGCCTGGCCGGTCCGCCCGGATCGCGTCGGCAGCACGCAATCGAACATGTCTACGCCGCGCTCCACCGCGCCGACGATATCGTCCGGCTTGCCCACCCCCATCAGATATCGCGGCGCCTGTGTCGGCAATTGATCGGGCGCGAAATCCAGGCATGCGAACATCGCCGCTTGCCCTTCGCCCACCGCCAGCCCGCCGATCGCATAGCCGTCGAAGCCGATATCGGTCAGCGCCCTGGCGGACCGGGCGCGCAATCCCTCGTCCAGCGCGCCTTGCTGGATGCCGAACAGCGCGGCGCCCGCGGCATGCTCGGCGCCGCCGTCGAAGCCCGCGCGCGATCGCGCTGCCCAGCGCATCGACCGCGCCATCGCCGCTTCCTGCACCTCGGGCGTCGACGTCGTCGGGACCAGTTCGTCGAACGCCATCACGATGTCGGAACCCAGCAGCCGCTGGATCTCCATCGATCGTTCGGGCGACAGCATGTGCCGCGATCCGTCGAGGTGCGATTTGAACGCGACGCCGTCCTCGGATCGTTTAGTCAGGTCGGACAGGCTCATCACCTGATACCCGCCCGAATCGGTCAGGATCGGCCGGTTCCAGCCCATCATCGCGTGCAGGCCGCCCAGCCGCGCGACGCGCTCCGCACCGGGCCGCAGCATCAGGTGATAGGTATTGCCCAGCAGGATGTCGGCGCCCGAAGCGGCGACGTCGGCGGGCTTCATCGCCTTGACGGTGGCGGCGGTGCCGACCGGCATGAACGCCGGCGTGCGGATCGTGCCGCGGCGCATCGCGATGCTGCCGGTGCGCGCCTTGCCGCTGGTCGCGGCGATCGTGAACTGGAACCGGGGCGCCACCGCGATCAGCGCTTCTTGCGTCCGCGAAGGGGCTCGGCGCCCGGTGCGGCGGCGCGGATGGTGATGAGTTCGGCGTGCGTCACCTGTCCGTCGCGGTCGACGTCGTAGCGCGTGAAATAGGCGCCGATTCCCGCCTCCAGCTCCGCCAGCGTGACCCGGTTGTCGCCGTTGGCGTCGACTTCGAACGGGCTGGGCAGCGCGTTGCGATCGCCCAGCCAGCGCAGGCACCAATCGGCATAGCCGATATACCCCACGCTGCCGTCGCGCACGCCGTCCGCCCCCGCAAAGCTGCGCGCCACGCACGCATCAAGCTCCGCCCTCGTCACCCGCGCTTCGCCGTTCGCATCGCACCCCGCGATGAACAGCGCGGCCGGCTCCGCCAGGATCGTCGCCGGCGGCTGGGCCGGCGGGCCAGGGGGGACAGCGCGTGGAGAAGCGGGGGCCGCCTGAAGCAGCAACGCGAGGAACAGCATCGCCCCTCCATGCCACTCCCTCGCGCGCCTCGCCACTCTTCTGTGGTCGGCGCGTCTCGGCGGGAGGATTGCCGAAGGTTGCCGCCAGCGCCGGCTAATTCTACGTAGGGACCATGCTGACGCTGCCCAACCTGCTCACCTTGTCGCGGATCGTCGCCATTCCGCTGCTGGCGGCGCTGTTGTGGTGGCCGGGTTGGCCGGCCGGCTATGGCATCGCCTTCGCGCTCTATTGCCTGATGGGCGTGACCGATTATTTCGACGGCTATCTGGCGCGCGCCAATGGCGCGGTGTCGCGGCTGGGCATCTTCCTCGATCCGATCGCCGACAAGATCATGGTCGCCGCGGTCATCCTCCTGCTGGTGCGCAGCGGCGACATCTACGGCCTGCACGTCATCGCCGGCCTCGTCATCCTGCTCCGCGAGATCGCGGTGTCGGGGCTGCGCGAATTCCTGGCGCAGGTGCAGGTCTCGGTGCCCGTCTCGAAGCTCGCCAAGTGGAAGACCACGCTCCAGCTGCTGGCGTTGGGCGCGCTCATCCTCGGCGGTGCGCTGCCCCACGCAGCCTGGATCGCCGCCACCGGCATCGTCAGCCTGTGGGGCGCCGCCGCGCTGACGCTCGTCACCGGCTGGGATTATCTGCGCGTCGGCCTGAAGCACATGGATTGATGCGCCTCATGTATTTCGCCTGGGTGCGCGAACGCATCGGCACCGGCCAGCAGGACGTATCCCCGCCGTCCGCCGTCGATACCGTCGCCGCGCTGGTCGCATGGCTGGCGACGACCAGCGAAGGCCATGCCGCCGCCTTCGCCGAACCCGCCCGCCTGCGCGCGGCGATCGACGGCGCCTTTGTCCCGCTGGACGCGCCCCTTGGCGACGCGCGCGAAGTCGCGATCTTCCCGCCCGTCACCGGGGGATCGGGCGCGGCATGATCCGCGTGATCGTCAGCCCCGACCCGATCGACCTCGCCGCCGAAATCGCCGCCGCGGAAATCCCCGGCGCGGGCGCCGTCGCCACCTTCACCGGCCTGGTCCGCGCCGACGACGGCGTGGAAATGCTCGATCTGGAACATTGGCCTGGCCACACCGAACGCGCGTTGGCGGGGATTGCCGACGCGGCGCGCACACGCTGGTCCTGCACCGCCGTCACCATCGTCCACCGCGTCGGCCCGATGCCCCCCGGCGCGCGCATCGTCTTCGTCGCCGCGACCGCACCTCACCGCGCCGCCGCGCTGGACGCCTGCGCCTATTGCATCGACCGCCTGAAGACCGACGCCCCCTTCTGGAAACGCGAAACCCGCAACGGCGAACCCCGCTGGGTGGAAGCCCGCGACACCGACGGCGCGGCGGCGGCACGCTGGGAATAGCGGCGGGTACAGGGCGCGCACAAAGCCACAAGCAAGGCGTCGCAGCCATATGCATCGGGAACGGCGCAAATCCTTAGGGGACGAACGTTCAATCTTATGTTGAAATGTACGCCGCTAAGGCGTACATATTTCGCAGGGATCGAACGAGGCGTGCTATGCTAGGTTTTCAGGATCAGGTCGGCGCCATTGAAGAGCGTAGCAGCGAGCGGATGAACTTTCGTACCAAGCCGCGCATAAAGCGGGCCATTCAGCAGGCCGCTGCGCTCTCCGGCGTCGATGATTCCGTCTTTACGATGAACGCCGCTTATCGGTCGGCGATGGAGACGATTGCGGCGCATGAGCGCACCAGTTTGCAGCCGGTCGATCATCAGGCGTTCTTCACCGCTCTCGATTCGCCACCGGCCCCTGTCGGTCGATTGCGAACGGCGTTCGCGCGTCATCGCGATACAATCACTAGCAAGTGACGACGCCAGAGGACGCAAAGCTCATCGTCATCGAACCGCTCGACCCCGCCAAGCACGATCGAGCGACATTTTCCTGTGGCATCGCGCAGGTCGATAACTTCTTCCGTCGCACCGCGAACAAACTTGCCAAGGTTGACAACATCCGCACGTTCGTGATGGTCGGCCCCAAAAGGGAGCTTATCGGCTTCTACGCGACCAACGCCCACGCGATCGACTACGCCGAACTGCCCGAGCGGTTCGCTCGCGATCGCCCAAGCCACGGCAACATCCCGGCGGCCTATATCTCGATGATCGGCGTCGACGGCCGGTTCCAGGGGCGTGGCTATGGCGGCGATCTGCTGGTCGATTGCCTGGCGCGATTGACCCGCGCGGCCGATGCACTGGGCATCGCCGTCGCGATGCTCGACGTACTCGACTGTGGCGATCCCGAGAAGGTGGCGAAGCGGCTCGCCCTCTACACCAGTTATGGTTTTGAACGGCTGCCGTCCCACGCCTTGCGACTGTTCCTGCCCATAGCGACGGTTCGCGCGCTGACCGCGCAGGAGGGAGCATGAAGCGGGACATAAACTTCTGGACAGCGTGCGTGATCGCTCGGGCGATGCAGTAGAACAGCGGGTCCAAACCACCACTCTTGGCCTTACCCCCCGATCGGTGTACCGCGCCCGCATGGCCAGTCGTCCGCAAACGCTCTACGAAAAGATCTGGGCCGCGCATGTCGTGGAGCGTCGCGATGACGGGACGTGCCTGGTCTATATCGATCGCCACCTCGTTCACGAAGTCACGTCGCCGCAGGCGTTCGAAGGCTTGCGCGTCGCAGGCCGCCGTGTGCGGCGGCCCGACTTGACGCTGGCGGTGCCCGATCACAATCTGCCGACCTCGCCGCGCGTCGATGCGCAAGGTCGCGCGATCCCGATCGCGGATCCCGAAAGCGCGCAGCAGCTGGACGCCCTGCGCCGCAACACCGCCGAATTCGGCATCGACTATATCGATGCGACCGCCGCGGAGCAGGGCATCGTCCATGTTGTCGGCCCCGAACTGGGCTTCACCCTGCCGGGCACGACGATGGTCTGCGGCGACAGCCACACCTCCGCGCACGGTGCGCTGGGCGCGCTGGCCTTCGGCATCGGCACGTCGGAAGTCGAACATGTGCTGGCGACGCAGACGTTGCTGCTGGCCCAATCGAAGACGATGGAAATCCGCGTCGGCGGGACGCTTGGCTACGGGGTGAGCCCGAAGGACGTGATCCTCTCGATCATCGGCCGCATCGGCGCCGCGGGCGGCACCGGCCATGTCGTCGAATATACCGGCGACGTGCTGCGCGCGATGTCGATCGAGGGGCGGCTGACCATCGCCAACATGTCGATCGAGGGCGGCGCGCGCGCCGGGCTGGTCGCGCCGGACGACACGACCTTTGCCTATCTGAAGGGCCGGCCGATGGCGCCTTCGGGCGAAGCATGGGACCGCGCCGTCGCCTGGTGGCGCAGCCTCGCGAGCGATCCCGCGGCGGTCTACGACCGGGTCGTGCACATCGACGCCACCGATATCGCGCCGTCGCTGACATGGGGCACCAGCCCGGAGGATGTCGTGCCGATCACCGGCCACGTCCCCGATCCCGACAGCTTCGCCGACGAATCGAAGCGGGCGGCAGCGCGCAAGTCGCTCGACTATATGGGCCTGACGCCCGGCACCGCGATGCGCGACGTCGCCGTCCAGCACGTGTTCATCGGCAGTTGCACGAACAGCCGGATCGAGGATCTGCGCGCCGCCGCTTTGGTCGCCGACGGCCGCCGCGTGGCGGACGGCGTGCGCGCGATGGTCGTCCCCGGTTCCGGGCTGGTGAAGCGGCAGGCGGAGGCGGAGGGGCTGGACCGCATCTTCCTGGCCTCGGGCTTCGAATGGCGCGAGCCGGGCTGTTCGATGTGCCTGGCGATGAACCCGGACAAGGTGCCGCCGGGGGAGCGCTGCGCGTCGACCAGCAACCGCAATTTCGTCGGGCGGCAGGGGCCGGGTGCGCGCACCCATCTGGTCAGCCCGGCGATGGCGGCGGCGGCGGCGGTCACCGGCCGGCTCAGCGACGTGCGCGATCTGATGGGGAATGTGGCTATGGATGTCGGCGCATGAAGATGATCCTGGCCGCGCTGATCGCGGGTACGCTCGGCTCGGGCGTCGCGGCGTTCGCGGCGGGGCAGGCGGCGCAGGCGCCCGTCGTCACGCTGACCCGCCTGGATTGCGGCAGCAGCAACGGCCCGCGCGACGTCGCGGCCTTTTCGGACACCCATGCCTATGACGGCGTGAAGAAGCCGCTGGTCGCCAGTTGCTATCTGATCCGCCACGGCGACGATCTGATGCTGTGGGATACCGGCTATCCGCTGGCGATGCGCGATGCGCCGGGCACGCCGATGCTGATCCCGGCGTCGATCGTCGATCACTTGCGCACTCTAGGCGTCGATCCGGCAAAGGTCGCGCGCGTTGGCATCAGCCATTATCACGCCGACCACACCGGCCAGGCGCGCGATTTCCCGGCCGCCACGCTGATGATCGGCGCCGGCGACTGGGCGGCCCTGACCGCGAAGGACACCGCGCCCGGCTTCGGCGCGCCCGAT
>DASTLZ010000192.1:0-6175 GCA_035714425.1 Sphingomonas sp. | reverse complement strand
GCGAGCCACAGCGCAAGGTGCCCGCCCGCCGAATGGCCGATCGCGACGACGCGTCGGGTATCGAGGTGAAACCGCCCCGCCTCGCGCCGCATCAGGTCTGCGGCGGCCGCGGCATCGGCGAAGGTGCCAGGATAGCCGCCGCCGGCCCTGTCGACACCGCGGTAATCGATGTTCCACACGGCATAGCCCGCCGCCCGCAAATCTGCCGCGGCCCAATCCATCAGCGTGCGATCGGCGATCTTGGTCTGCCAGCATCCGCCGTGGACCATCAGCACGACCGGGAACGGCCCAGTGCCGGCGGGCACCCACACACCGACCTTCTGGTACGGATCGGCGCCATAGCCGAGCGTAGCATCCGCGACGGGCCGCGGGCGGGCGACGAGATCGGGCCATTTCAGCAGGGGCGTGTCGGCGGCCAGGAGCGGTGCCCCGGCGAACAGAAGCATCATGATGACGAGCAAGGCGGGACGCAGCATCCGTGGCATCCTACGGTGTCCGGCGGGACAGGGAAGTGCCTTGGTGCGCGGCGGGATGGTTTACGGACACCCCGCCTTTACCCCGGGCGGCTAAAACACCGGACCGGGAGATGCTTCGTTTGAAAATCCTCGTGCTGTCCACGCTCTATCCCAATGCCGTCCAGCGTCGGCACGGGATTTTCATCGAGCACCGCGTCGCCCATCTGCGGGCGGCGGCGGGCGACGAGGTACGGGTGGTGGCGCCGGTGCCCTGGTTTCCGCTGACCCATCCGCGCTTCGGCCGGTATGCGGAACATGCGCAGGTGCCGCGGAATGCGACGCGGCGCGGGCTGGATATCGTCCATCCGCGCTATCCGACGATCCCGCGGATCGGGATGACGGCCGCGCCGTTGCTGATGGCCGCCGCATTGGTCGCACCGATCGCCGCGATCCGGCGCGAATTCGATTTCGACGTGATCGACAGTTATTATCTGTACCCCGACGGAGTCGCCGCGGCGCTGCTGGGCCGGCGGTTCGGCCGTCCCGTTGTCATGTCTGCACTGGGCACCGACGTGAGCCTGATCCCGCAGTCGCGATTGCCGCGCGCCATGATCCTGAAGGCGATCGAACGCGCCGCGGCGGTGACGACGGTGGCGGGGGCGCTGCGCGACGGGCTGATCGATCTGGGCGCGGACCCGGCCAAGCTGACCGTGGTGGAACACGGCGTCGACCTGGACCTGTTCCGCCCGCCCGCCGACCGTGCGGCCGTGCGCGCACACATGGCGCTGGCCGGGCCGACGTTGCTGTCGGTCGGCCATCTGATCGACCGCAAGGGCCATGATTTCGCGATCCGCGCGACCGCGATGCTGCCCGGCGCCACGCTGATGATCGCCGGCGACGGCCCGCGCGAGGGCGCGCTGCGCGCGTTGGCGAAGGCGCAAGGGGTGGACGACCGGGTCCGCTTTCTGGGCCATGTCGATCAGCAGCGGTTGCCCGATCTGTACGGCGCGGCGGACGCGACGCTGAGCTGTTCGGACCGTGAGGGAATCGCCAACGTCCTGCTCGAATCGCTGGCCTGTGGCACGCCGCTCGTCGCCACGCCGGTATGGGGATCGCCCGAAGTGGTGCGCGTGCCCGAAGCCGGCCTGCTGGTGGCGGAGCGCACCGACGCCGCCATCGCCGAGGGGGCGAAGCGATTGCTGGCCGCGCTGCCCGATCGCGCGGCGACGCGAACCTACGCACAACGTTACGATTGGTCGGCGACGGGGCGACAGCACCGGGCGATCCTCGCGGCGGCGGTCGCCGATCATCGGCGATTGCGCGCAGAGATTTGATCGCGGGCACAGCGGTGCTATCGTCGCCAGCGATCCATGCCCACCACCACCGCCCCCCCGCCCGCGCCGATCGACGCGCCGTTCGATAGCGCGCTGAGCGAGCGCTACCTCGTCTACGCCCTGTCGACGATCACCGCGCGGTCGTTGCCGGACGTGCGTGATGGGCTGAAGCCCGTACACCGGCGGCTGTTGTGGGCGATGCGGCTGCTCCGGCTGGATCCGGCGCAGGGCTATAAGAAGTGCGCGCGCGTGGTCGGCGACGTGATCGGCAAATATCATCCGCATGGCGACCAATCCGTCTACGACGCGATGGTCCGCCTGGCCCAGACGTTTTCGCTGCGCTATCCGCTGGTCGACGGGCAGGGCAATTTCGGCAACATCGACGGCGATAACGCCGCTGCCTATCGCTACACCGAAGCACGGCTGACGCAGGTCGCGATCGACCTGATGGACGGGCTGGACGAAGACGCGGTCGCGTATCGCCCGACCTATAATGGCGAGGAGCAGGAGCCCGAGCTGTTCCCCGGCCTGTTCCCGAACCTGCTGGCGAACGGCGCGGCGGGGATCGCGGTGGGGATGGCGACCAGCATCCCGCCGCACAATGCCGCCGAATTGCTCGAAGCCGCCATCGCCCTGGTCGATGATCGCGACGCCGACGTGCGGCTGCATGTGCGCGGGCCGGATTTCCCGACCGGCGGGCTGGTGGTCGATCCGCCGGCGGTGATCGCGGAAAGCTATCGCACCGGGCGCGGATCGTTCCGGGTGCGCGCGCGCTGGTCGATCGAGCGGGAAAAGGGCGGCGGCTGGGCCGCGGTGGTCACCGAAATCCCGTATGGCGTGCAAAAGGGCAAGCTGATCGAACAGATCGCGGCGCTGATAAACGACAAGAAATTCCCGATCCTGGCCGACGTGCGCGACGAATCGGATGCCGAGATCCGCATCGTGCTGGAACCGCGCAGCCGCACCGTCGACGCCGGCGTCCTGATGGACGGGCTGTTCCGGCTGAGCGATCTGGAAGTTCGCGTGCCGCTGAACCTCAACGTCCTCGACAAGGATCGCACGCCGCAGGTGATGAGCCTGTCGGAAGCGCTGGCGGCGTGGGTCGATCACCAATTCGTCGTGCTGGAACGGCGCACCCGCCACCGGCTGGACAAGATCGCCGACCGTATCGACCTGCTCGATGGCTATCTGATCGCGTATCTGAACCTGGACCGGGTGATCGAGATCATCCGCACCGAGGACGAGCCGAAGGTGGTGATGATCGCCGAATTCGCGCTGACCGATCGTCAGGCCGAAGCGATCCTGAACATGCGGCTGCGATCCTTGCGCCGGCTGGAAGAATTCGAAATTCGCACCGAAC
This sequence comes from Sphingomonas sp., assembly GCA_035714425.1. GTDB lineage: Bacteria > Pseudomonadota > Alphaproteobacteria > Sphingomonadales > Sphingomonadaceae > Sphingomonas. Next base: position 3,026 of record DASTLZ010000192.1, on the reverse strand, counting down.
GCGACAAGCTGGACAAGGAACGCGCCGGCCTGGCCGCGCTGCTCGACGACCCCAGGAAACAGCGGCAGCGGATGAAGCGCGACCTGGCGAAAATTCGCGAGCGTTATGGGCCGGAGACGCTGCTGGGCAAGCGCCGCACCGATATCGAGGAAGCCGCGCCGACTCGCGATATCCCGTTGGAGGCGATGATCGAGCGCGAGCCGATCACCGTCATCCTGTCACGCCGCGGCTGGATTCGCGCGCTGCGGGGCCATGCTGATCTGGCCTCCGCGGATACCGCCAAGTTCAAGGAGGGCGACGGCCCGGCCTATGCGTTCCATGCGCAGACGACCGACAAATTGCTGTTGGCGGCGGAGAACGGGCGGTTCTTCACGCTCGCGTCCGATCGCCTGCCCGGCGGGCGCGGTTTCGGCGAGCCGGTGCGCGCGATGATCGACCTGGACGGCGATATCGGCATCGTCGCGTTCCTGCCGGCCCGGTCGGCGACCAAATTGCTGGTCGCCGCCACCGATGGGCGTGGCTTCGTAGTGACCGCCGCCGATGCGGTGGCGGAGACGCGCAAGGGCAAGACGGTGCTGACTCCGCGCGCCGGCGCGCGCCTGCGCGTCGTCCGCCCGATTGCGGCGGATGCGGATTATGTCGCGGCGATGGGCGACAATCGCCGGATGTTGGTCTTCCCGCTCGCCGAATTGCCGGAAATGGCGCGCGGCACCGGCGTGCAGATTCAGCGCTTTCGCGATGGCGGCTTGTCCGACGTGGTCACGTTCGTGTTCGCGCAAGGGCTGAGCTGGCCGATGGGCGGCGACAGCGGGCGGACGCGTACCGAGGCCGATCTGAATCCGTGGCGCGCGGCACGCGGCGCGGCGGGGCGGATGCCGCCGAACGGCTTTCCGCGGACGAATCGCTTCGATGGCTGAGCCTTTCAAAGGTCCTTAATGACTCGGCAGTAATGCCGATCGTGATGGAATTACACGATACCGTCATGCCCGCGTTCGCGGCCGATCTCGGCTCCGGAACGCTCGATCTGCTGCCGGTGCCGGCGGCGGTGCTGGTGTCGCATGGCGGTGCGCTGTCATTCGCGACGATCAACGCCGCCCTGCGCGGTGCGGGTCTGATCGGCGAGCCAGGCCAGTGCAGCCTGATCGACGCGGTTGCGCCGCATGCCGTCGCCTTGTTCGAATCGGCGGCATTGTCGGCGCGTTTCGCATGGGTGACCGGCGACACGATCGCGTCCCGGTATTTCACCATCACGCTCGCGCGGCCTGCGAGCTCGACGAACGCCTGCGTCGTGACGCTGCTCGACGAAACCTCGCAGCGGCAGACCGAACGCAGCTTCCATCGGGAGATGACGACCGACAGCTTGACCGGGCTGCTGAACCGCGAGGGCTTTGGCGACCTGATCGAGGCCGTCGATGCCAAGCATGCGGGGCACGCGGGGCATGCCGTGCTGGTCGTCGACCTCGATCGATTCGGCCGGTTCAACGCCTGCCTGGGTTCGCTGTCCGGCGACGAATTGCTCATCAGCGTCGCGCGCCGGATCAAGGGCGCGCTGCGCGCTCGCGATACGCTGGCACGGATCGGCGGCGACGAATTCGGCGTTTTCGTTTCGATCGACCAAGACCGGGCGGAAGCGCAGACCGTCGCCGACCGCATCTGCGCGGCGCTGACCACGCCGTTCCGCCTGTCCGATTATGAAATCCGCGTCGATTGTTCGATCGGCATCGCCTTCAGCAACGACGAAGCGACCCACGACGGTGGCGAGGAGCTGATCCGCCACGCCCAATTTGCGGTCAATCGCGCCAAGGCCACCGGCAAGGCGGAGGCGTATCAGACTCAGGCCTTCGCCCTGGTGCGCGAACAATTCGCCATCGAGACGCAGTTGCGCCGGGCGATCGAGAACGGCGATCTGCGCCTGAATTTCCAGCCGATCTGCGATCTGTCGGACGGCGCGATTCGCGGGTTCGAAGCGCTGAGCCGGTGGCGCACGACATCCGGCGAAGACATCTCGCCGGCCCGGTTCATCGCGGTCGCCGAGGAATCGGGGTTGATCGTGCCGCTGGGCCGCTGGGCCCTGTACGAAGCGACGCGGACGCTGGCCCAATGGGACGAGCGGTTCGGCGGCGATTGCGGCATGTCCGTCGCCGTTAACCTGTCCCCCATCCAGTTGCAGCGCGACGGCGTCGTCGGGCTGGTCGCCGACGCGCTGTCGAAAAGCGGCCTGACCGGCGATCGCCTGAAGCTGGAGTTGACCGAAAGCGCGCTGGTCGCCGATCCGGAGCGGACCGCACGGACGATGCGCGCGCTGAAGGATCTGGGCGCCACGCTGGCGATGGACGATTTCGGCACGGGCTATTCCAACCTTGCCCACCTCCAGACGCTGCCGATCGACATCCTGAAGATCGATCGCAGCTTCGTGACCGACATGCTGGCTGACCGCGACAAGATCGCGATCGTACGCGCCGTGCTCAGCCTGGCGCAGGCGCTGAACATGAGCACGATCGCCGAAGGGATCGAAACCCGCGCGCTGGCGCAGACTCTGGCGGCATTGGGGTGCAGCCAGGGGCAGGGCTATCTTTATGCTCGCGCGGTGGAGAGCGATACCGCTTATTCGATGATCGCCCCGCCCCCCGCGCTGCTCCGGGCGCTGAGCGCCTGAGCGACGACATCGGCGGCGATCCGTTCGACGCGGGCCGCATCCGGGAAGCCTTCCGCCAGCCAGCGATCCTCGATTCGCTTGAGCGCGCGGGCCACGTCGGGGCCTTTTTCCAGACCCATCGCTACCAGCGCACCGCCGCCGATCGGCAGCCGTGGCGTCGCCCAGTCGCGCACCGCCGCCGGGCTCTCACCCGCGATCAGCAGGCGATCGATCGCGATGTCGGCGCCCGTGCGATAGGCGAGCGCGAGAGAACCTTCGTCACCGGCGCCCAGCGTCGCGCATTCCAGCCTGCGCCGATCGAGTTTCGACAGCTTCAACCGCGCGCCCACGCTTTCCGCCGCAGAAGGCGGGATCAGGACGGCAAGACGCC
>DASTLZ010000191.1:0-21946 GCA_035714425.1 Sphingomonas sp. | reverse complement strand
AACGTCGAGGCGGCTGTGCTGCCAGCCGATGTGCAGCACCGGCTGGTGTGGCGCATCGCGGCGGCACTGCGGCCCGGCAGCGATCCGGCCAGCGACCGCGCGATCGTGCAGGCGGCACAGCGCAGCCTGGCGCATTACGACGAAGGCGAGCGGCCGGAAAGCGTATCGATGCGGCTGGCGGTCGCGATCGACGCGCGCGCGCACGAACTGGGCCCGCTGCTTATCGAAGCGCTGGGCGACCGCAACCCCACCCTGCTGGTCGCGGTGCTGGCGCATGCGCTGCGCATGGATCAGGAAGAAGTCCGCGCGATGGTGGTCGACCCGGAAGGCGAACGGCTGTGGCTCGCGCTGCGCGCGTGCGACCTCGATCGCCCGACCATCGCGCAGATCGCGCTGGCCCTGTCCGATGCCGATCCGCGCCGCGATATCGAGGCGTTCGCGGACCGGCTCGATGCCATCGCCGAGGTGCCCGTCGCCGAAGCCACTGCCGCGCTCGCGCCGTTCACCCTGGACCGGGACTTTCGCGCGGCGATGGCCGCACTGGCACGTTCGGAGCGGCGATGAACGCGCCCGATCCCTTTGCCCACACCGCAGTCTCGCACGCCTGCGTCGATTCGGGTGGGCGCCTGATTTCGGCCGAGCCGGCGATCGCCACGCTCAATCGCCATGCCGGCGGTGCCATCGGTGAGCCGCTGGCGGTGCCGGCGATCGCCACCATCGCCCGCCTCGCCCGCCGGCTGGGCATCGTCGTGTCGCGCGGCGTCGTCGTCGCGGACGAGGATGCCGACGTGTCCCTGTGGGTCCGCGCGCAGCCGTATGAGGACAACGTCCGGCTGGCGATCAGCGGCTGGCAGGAACGCGCGCAGACCCGCCTGCCGATCGGTGAACGCGCCGACGCGGATTTCGTGGTTGCGAATGCCGATTGGCGCTGGGAAACGGATGCTTCGCTGCGGCTGACCTTCGTATCGCTGGATGCCGGGACGCGGCATGGCTTCGACGCGCTGGGCTTGCTGGGTCGCCCGCTCACGCGCCTGTTCGTGATGGGTGACGACGGAGAGGGCGGGCTGCCGATCCTGGATGCGCTCGCCCGGCGCAAGGCGTTCGCCAACCAGCCCGCGGAACTGCGCGGGACGGGAACGCGGGTGATGCTGTCGGCCAGCGTGCGCACCGACGCGCAACACCATTTCTCCGGCTTCGTCGGTGCGGTGAGCATGCTGGCGCCACTCGCGGAGCGCAATTCGTCGCTGTCGCAGGCGTTCACCGTCGGTCTCGACAGTGCGCTGCGGCGTCCACTCGGGCGGATCATCGGCCATGCCGACAGCATCGCCGCGCAGGCCGATGGACCGGTCGAGCCGACCTACACCGATTATGCCGCCGATATCGCCAGCGCGGGGCGACACCTGCTCGCGCTGATCGACGACCTCGTCGATATGCAGGCGATCGAACGCGCCGATTTCGCGCCGCCCGCAGAAGCCATTGATCTGGCAGACGTCGCCCGCCGCGCCGCCGGGCTGTTGCGCGTGCGGGCAGCGGCGCAAGGCGTAAAGCTCGTGCCGCCGGATCTGGATCGCAGCGCGCCGGCGAAGGGCGATTTCCGCCGCGCGCTCCAGATCCTCGTCAACCTCGTCGGGAACGCCATCCGCTATGCGCCGCGTGGCTCCGTCGTCAGCGTGATGGTGCAGGACGGCGCGGACGGCGTGGAGGCGGTCGTGTCGGACGCCGGCAAGGGCATCGCGCCGCAGGATCAGGACCGCGTGTTCGAAAAATTCGCGCGCGTCGACGTCAGCGAACCCGGTGGCAACGGCCTGGGCCTCTATATTTCGCGGCGGCTGGCGCGCGCGATGGGCGGCAATCTGACGCTCGACAGCGCACCCGGCGAAGGCGCGCGGTTCACTCTGACGCTACCGGCGGACCCGGCGCGCCACCAGGATCAATAGCAGCCCGACGACCGCCAGCGCCGCACCCCGATCCGCCCACGGCCGCTGATCGAGCATGAAGCTGGATTTTGGCCAGTGGATATAGCCCAGCCCCTGGCCGATCCACAGCAAGCCCATCAGCGTGGCGAACACGCCAAGGACGAGCAGGATCGGCCGGAGCGGACGCATCAGCGTGCGTCCAGGGCGACGTAGGGGCGCTGTGCCGGGCCGGTGTACAATTGGCGCGGGCGGCCGATCTTCTGGTCGGGGTCGGTAATCATCTCGTTCCACTGCGCCACCCAGCCGACGGTGCGCGCCAGCGCGAACAGCACGGTGAACATCGACGTCGGGAACCCGATCGCCGACAGGATCACGCCGGAATAGAAATCGACGTTCGGGAATAGCTTCTTTTCGACGAAATACGGATCGTTCAGCGCGATCTCTTCGAGTTGCAAGGCAACGTCGAACAGCGGGTCCGTGACTTTCAGCGCGTCGAACACTTCACGCACCGTCTTTTGCATCACCGTCGCGCGCGGATCGTAATTCTTGTAGACGCGGTGGCCGAAGCCCATCAGGCGGAACGGATCGTTTTTGTCCTTGGCGCGCGCGATGAATTCCGGGATGCGATCGGGCGTGCCGATCTGGCGCAGCATGTTGAGCGCGGCTTCGTTCGCGCCGCCATGCGCAGGGCCCCACAGGCACGCGATGCCCGCCGCGATGCACGCGAACGGATTCGCGCCTGACGATCCGGCCAGGCGTACCGTCGATGTCGACGCATTCTGTTCGTGATCGGCGTGGAGGATGAAGATGCGGTCCATCGCCTTTTCCACGACCGGGTTCACGACATAGGGCTCGGCCGGAACGCCGAACGTCATGCGCAGGAAATTGCCGGTGTAGCTCAGCGAATTGTCCGGATACAGGAACGGCTGACCGACGCTGTACTTGTACGCCATCGCCGCGATCGTCGGCATCTTGGCGATCAGGCGGTGGCTGGCGATGGTCCGCTGGACCGGATCGTGGATATCGGTCGAATCATGGTAGAACGCGCTCAGCGCGCCGACAACGCCGCACAGGATCGCCATCGGATGCGCGTCGCGGCGAAACCCGCGGAAGAACGTCGCTAGCTGTTCGTGAACCATCGTGTGGCGCGTGATGGTGGTCGAAAAGGTCGTCAGCTCGTCCTGCTTGGGCAATTCGCCGTTCAGCAGCAGATAGGCGACTTCCATGAAGCTGGACTGTTCGGCCAGTTCGCCGATCGCATAGCCGCGGTGCAACAGCGTGCCTTCGTCGCCGTCGATATAGGTGACGGTCGACTGGCAGCTGGCCGTCGAGGTGAAGCCGGGGTCGTAGGTGAAGGCGCCCGTCTGCGCGTACAGCTTGCGGATATCGACGACGTCCGGGCCGATCGTGCCCGACATCACCGGATATTCGAGATCCTTCGAAGCGATGGAGATTTTCGCGGCGTCGGTCATGGGGCGGTGCCTTTCCTATGAAGCCATCTTGTCCGCGATCCGCGCCAGGCTTTCGTCGCGGCCCAAAAGGGCGAGCACGTCGAAAATGCCCGGCGACGTCTTGCGGCCGGTGAGTGCGGCGCGAAGCGGCTGCGCGACCTGGCCGAGCTTGATGCCCCGCGCCTCGGCCACGTCCCGCACCGCACCTTCGAGCGCCTCCGTATCCCAGTTGTGCACCGCGTCAAGCGCGGCATGCGCGGCCGCGAGAACAGCCGGCGCTTCGCCTGCCAGCAGGGCAGCGGCGGCATCGTCCAGCACCAGCGGACGCGCCGCGAACAGGAAGCGCGCGCCGTCGGCCAACTCGTTCAGATTGGCCGCGCGCGGCTTCAGCGCGGGCATCGCACGCGCCAGCAGACCGTGGTCCGCCGCCCCGATCCGATCGGCAACCAAGTCCGCCAGGCGACCGTCGTCGGCTTCGCGGATGTAATGGCCGTTCAGATGCTCCAGCTTCTTCAGGTCGAAGCGCGACGCGGATTTGCCGACGTTCGCCAGATCGAACCATTCGACCGCCTGATCGCGGCCGATGATCTCGGCATCGCCGTGGCCCCAGCCCAGGCGCATCAGATAATTGTCGAGCGCCTCGGGCAGGATGCCCAGTTCGTCGCGGTACGTCTCGATCCCGACCGCGCCGTGCCGCTTCGACAATTTGGCACCATCCGATCCGTGGATCAGCGGGATATGGGCATAGATCGGCTCCGCCCAGCCATTGGCGCGGTAGATCGGCAATTGGCGGAACGCATTGTTCAGATGATCGTCGCCGCGGATGACGTGGGTCACCCCCATGTCGTGATCGTCGACGACGACCGCGAGCATATAGGTGGGCGTCCCGTCGGAGCGCAGCAGCACCAGATCGTCGAGTTCGGCATTCTGCACGGTCACGCTGCCCTGCACCCGATCCTCGATCGTCGTCGCGCCGTCGCGCGGTGCGCGCAGGCGCACGACGAACGGCGCGTCGGCGGGGCCGTCGGCGCGGTCGCGCCAGGGGCTTCGGATGCGCAGTGGCGTCTTTGCCGCCTGCGCCGCCTCGCGCTGTGCCGCGATTTCCTGTGCGGTCATATAGCAGCGATAGGCATCGCCCGCCGCGACCATCGCATGCGCCACCTGCGCATGGCGATCCGCGCGCGCGAACTGGAACACCGCGTCACCGTCCCAATCGAGGCCCAGCCAGCGCATGCCATCAAGGATCGCGTCGATCGCCGGCTGCGTCGACCGGGCGCGATCGGTGTCTTCGATCCGCAGCAGGAACGTGCCGCTGTGATGCCGCGCGAACAGCCAGTTGAACAGGGCCGTGCGCGCACCGCCGATGTGCAGAAACCCGGTCGGCGACGGCGCGAACCGCGTGACGACGGCAGGGCTCGCTTGCGCGGAATGATCGTTGCTTGCGCCCAACCGCGCATACTCCCAAACTCGAAGAACGAATGACCGACATGGCCGCCGCTGCCCCTAGCATGCACCCTCCAACGCGACAATTCGCGGTGGCCGGCCATCTGCGTGATGCCATCGAGCGCTGGTTGGAAGCAGAGCGGGATCAGCTGCCCTTGTGGTTGCCGGTCACGCTGGGCGGTGGCGTCGCGCTGTATTTCGTCCTGCCCGATGCCCATGCCTGGGGCGCCGCGGTCTTGGCCAGCTTGGCCGTGGCGGCGGCAGCGGTCGCGGTCGGAGGCGGCGGCCGGGCGGCGCGCGCCGTGGCGATCGGCGGCCTTGCGCTGGCGCTCGGCGTGTTCCTGATCTGGTGGCGGGCGGAGCGGGTGGCGGCGCCGGTGCTTGCGCGGCCGGTTATCGCCAGCTTCAGCGGCCGTGTCGTTCGAGTCGAGCCGCTTGCCGCGCGCGGGCTGGTGCGCTTGACGCTGGAGGACGTGACGGACGCGACCGATGCGCACGGACGGGTCGCGCTGCCGGTCCGATTGCGCGTGAACCTGACCGAAGCGGATGCGCCGCCCGCGATCGCGCGAGGCGCCGTCATCCGATTGCGCGCGCGGCTGATGCCGCCGCCGGTCGCGGCGGTGCCGGGCGCTTATGATTTCGCGCGGGTCGCGTGGTTCGACCGGATCGGCGCGATCGGACGCGGCTTCGCGCCGGTCGCTGTTCTGTCGGGCCGTGGGACGAACCAGGGTATCCGCACCGCGCTCACCAGCCACATCACGCAGCGGATGCCGGGCAGCACGGGCGGCATCGCGGCCGCGCTGGCGACCGGCGACGTCGGTGCGATCAGCGAGGACGATTCGGAGGCGATGCGCCGCGCCGGACTTGCGCATCTGCTTTCGGTCAGCGGCCTGCACATCACGGCGGCTGTGTCGGCGACGATGCTGGTCGTGCTGCGCCTGCTCGCGCTTAGCCCGTGGCTGGCGCTGAGGACCAGGCTGCCGTTGATCGCGGCGGGGGCCGGTGCGGCGGCGGCAATCGCTTACACCTTGTTGACCGGCGCGCAGGTGCCGACGATCCGCAGCTGCGTCGCCGCGCTGCTCGTGCTCGTCGCGCTCGCACTGGGGCGGCAGGCGCTGACCCTGCGCTCGGTGGCAGCGGGCGCGATCGTGGTCCTGATCGCCTGGCCGGAAGCGGTGGCGGGGCCGAGTTTCCAGCTGTCGTTCGCGGCGATCACCGCGATCATCGCCTTCCATGAACAACCGCAGGTCGCGGCGTTCTTCGGCCCGCATGAGGAGGGGCGGGGGCGGCGCTGGGCACGCGCCGGCGCTTCGCTGCTGCTCACCGGGCTGCTGGTCGAAGTCGCGCTGATGCCGATCGCGGTCTATCACTTCCACAAGGCCGGGCTCTACGGCGCGCTCGCCAATATGATCGCGATCCCGTTGACCACCTTCGTCGTCATGCCGCTGGAGGCGCTGGCGCTGATCCTCGACCTGGTCGGGCTGGGCGCGCCGCTGTGGTGGCTGACGCAGCAGGCGCTGGCGGGGTTGCTGGCGCTGGCGCATGCGGTGGCGGAGACGCCCGGGTCGGTCGCCGCGCTGCCGGCGATGCCCGACGGAGCCTTCGCGCTGGCGGTCGGCGGCGGATTGTGGATCGCTTTGTGGCGGACGCGGTGGCGGCGGCTGGGCGGTGTGCCGCTGATCGTCGGGATCGGCTGGGCCTTGCTGACCCCTGCGCCCGACGTGCTGGTGACCGGGGATGGGCGGCACGTCGCGATCCGATCGGGCGATAGCGTCGCGCTGCTGCGCGACCGCGCGGGCGATTACGTCCGCGATACGCTGGCGGTGAACACCGGCGCGGATGGCGAGCCGGGGCTATGGTCGGAGGCGTCGGCCGCGCGGTGCAGCCGCGATCTTTGCGCGGCGGACGTGCCGGGCGCAGGACGGCCGTGGCGGATAGTGGCGACGCGCAGCGCCTATCTGGTGCCGGCCGCGCAGCTGATCGCCGCTTGCCGGAGCGCCGATATCGTCGTCAGCGAGCGGCGCCTGCCGCGCGGCTGCGCGCCGCATTGGCTGCGTCTCGACCGTCCGGTTCTGGCGCGCAGCGGGGGAGTCGCGATTACGCTCGCGAACGGTGCGGTGCGGACCGTCCTTGATCCCGCCGATCGTCATCCCTGGCGGGTGCCGCCGACGACCGTCGTCAGTCGTAGCGGCGCAGGATACCCGAAAGCTTACCCTGAATACGCACCTGCGCGGGCGCATAACGCTGCGGATCGTAAGCGCGGTTGGCGGGATCGAGGCGGACCATAGCGCCTTCGCGACGGAAATATTTCAGCGTCGCCTCGGTTTCCTCGATCAGCGCCACGACGATCTCGCCGTCGCGTGCCGTCTCGGTGCGGCGGACCAGCGCGAAATCGCCGTCGAGGATGCCGGCCTCGACCATCGAATCGCCGGCCACTTCCAGGGCATAATGCTCACCGCTGCCCAGCAAGGCGGCGGGCACCGCCAGCATCGACGCGCCTTCGAACGCTTCGATCGGAACGCCTGCCGCGATGCGACCGTGCAGCGGAATTTCGATCACGTCGTTCGCGGGCTTGGGCGTCGGAAGTTGACGAAGTTCACGCGTATCGGCCGTCTTATTTTCCACCGCGACGGGCCGGTCGGGCATGCGCAGCACTTCCAGCGCGCGCGCCCGGTTGGGCAGGCGGCGGATGAACTGGCGTTCCTCCAGCGCGCTGATGAGGCGGTGGACGCCGGACTTGGATTTCAGGTCGAGCGCATCCTTCATCTCTTCGAACGACGGGGAGACCCCGGTCTCGGCCAGGCGATCGTTGATGAAGCACACCAATTCGTGCTGTTTGCGGGTGAGCATGATCGGTCTCCGTCGGGAACAGACGCGGAACTTCTATGGAACGCTTCTGCCGTCGTCAAGCGATCATCAGGATTTCCGCCGAGTCGCCCGTCTGGGCCCGCGGCGCACCGGCCGCCCGCACGATCAGGCAGTTGGCGCGCGCCAGTGTCAGCAGCATCGAACTGTCCTGAATAGCGGCGGCATAGACGCACCCGTCGCGCAGGATCGCGCGCAGATAATCGGTGCGGCCGCCGTTTTCCGCCAAATCCTCGCCCAGTCGCGCCGTTGTCGTCAGGGGCAGGGGATCGCGCGCGCCGCACAGATGCGCGATCACCGGTCGCACGAACAGGATCGCGGTGACGAATGCCGACACCGGATTGCCCGGCAGGCCCAGCACGGTCGCATCGGCCAGCCTGCCCGCCATCATCGGCTTGCCGGGGCGCAGCGCGATGCGCCAGAAATCGATCGCGCCGCCTGCGGCCTCCAGCGCCGGCCGCACCAGATCGTGATCGCCGACCGACGCGCCGCCGGTCGTCACCAGCAGATCGCAGCGGACCTGGGCGAAGGCATCACGCAGGACGGGCAGCGAATCGGGCAGGATGCCCAGATCGATCACGTCCACCGGCAGATCGGCCAGCATCGCGGCCAGCATCGCGCCGTTCGATTCGGGCAATTGCGCCCCCGACAGCGGATCGCCCGGCGCGACCAGCTCGTCCCCCGTCGCGACGATGGCGACCCGCGCACGGCGCGCGACCGGCAGCGTCGCCAGCCCACCCGTCGCGGCAACCGCGATGCGCGCCGGCGTCAACTGCTCGCCCGCTTCGATCAGGCGATCGCCTTGCGTGAAGTCCAGCCCGCGCCGGCGCACGTTGCGGCCCTGATGGGACGGCCCTTCGCCGGTCAGCATCAGCGCGCCGCCCTCGCGGCCTGCCTCTTCCTGGATCAGGACGGTATCGGCGCCCGCCGGCATTGCCGCCCCGGTGAAGATGCGCGTTGCCTCGCCCTTGCGGACGGCCGTATCGAACGGGCGCCCGGCCGCGCTTTCGCCGATGACAACCCACGGCCCCGGCATGTCGGCGAAGCGGATCGCATAGCCGTCCATCGCCGACAGATCGGCGATCGGCTGCGTCCGCCGCGCCGCGACATCCTCTCTGGCCCAGCGGCCGCCGGCGGCGCGCAGCGGCACCGCCTCGCCGGGCAAGGGCGGGCTCATGGCGAACAAGCGCATCTGCGCTTCGGCGACGGGAATCAGGACCACGTTCCTGCGTTGGGCGGCAACCCCGCGCCGGTCAATGACCTGGTTTGCACGCGCGCTTGCGCCACGATACGTTGCGGTACGCGCGCACAGGGCCGCCGCCGCCGATCGAAGGGGTTCCGTGCATGGCCAAGCAATTCCCCGCGATCGACGACAAGCACATCGGCTTCATCGCCGCACAAGCGATCTTCTTCACCGGATCGTGCGCGCAGGGCACCCGCGTGAACATCTCGCCGCGCTCGACCCGGCATCTGCATGTCCTGGGGCCGAACACGATCGCCTATCTCGACCTGACCGGCAGCGGCAGCGAGACGGCCGCCCATGTCGGCGCCGACGGCGCGGTCACGGTGATGCTCTGCGCCGTCGAAGGCCCCCCGCTGATCCTGCGGCTTTACGGCAAAGGTCGCGTCGCCTTTCGCGGATCGGCCGAGTACCACGCGTTCCTCGCCCTGTTCTATCTCGATGGCGAACCGGTCGGCGCGCGGCAGATCGTGTTCATCGACGTCGACCTCGTCCAGACGAGCTGCGGCTACGCCGTCCCCCTGTTCGACCATGTCGGCGAACGCCCGACGCTCGACAGATGGGCGGAATCGAAAGGCGAACAGGGCCTGCGCACCTACCGCGCGGAAAAGAACCGTATCAGCCTCGACGGCCTGCCCACCGGCTTCGACGAGGGGTGAGGGTAATTCGAACGTCGCCGGCCGCGCCTAATCCGCGCCCCAATCGCCAGACTTGCCGCCCGATTTCGCCACGACCCGCACCGCTTCGATGGTCATGGTCTTATCCAGCGCCTTGGCCATGTCGTAGACGGTCAGCAGCGCGACCGTTGCGGCGGTCAGGGCTTCCATCTCGACGCCGGTCGGGCCGGTGGTGCCCACCGTGGCGCGGACCGAAACACCGGTGTCCTCGATCGACAGGTCAACGGCGACGCGGGTGAGGGCGAGGGGGTGGCACAACGGGATGAGGTCGCTGGTGCGCTTGGCGGCCATGATGCCGGCGATGCGGGCGACGGCGATCACGTCGCCCTTCCTGGCGGCGCCGTCGCCGATGGCTGAGAGCGCCCCGCTGGACATCAGGATGCGGCCGACGGCAGTGGCTTCGCGCCGGGTGGGCGACTTGCCCGCGACGTCGACCATGTGCGCGGCGCCGGCGTCGTCGAGGTGAGTAAGCGCGCTCATCCGATCAGCGCGCGTGTCGCTGCCTCGATATCGGCCTGCCGCATCAGCGCCTCGCCGATCAGAAAGCAGCGCACGCCCTGGTCCGCCATCGCATCCAGGTCGGCACGCGTCGTCAGCCCGCTTTCGGCCACGAACGTGCAGCCCCTGGGCGCTTTGGCGATCAGATCGTAGGTCCGCTGGAAATCGACCGAGAAGTCACGCAGATCCCGGTTGTTGACCCCGATCAGCCGCGATTTCAGGCAAAGGGCGCGGTCCAGCTCGTGTGGGTCGTGGACTTCGACCAGCACGTCCATCCCGCATTCCAGCGCCGATGCCTCGATCTCCGCCATCTGCGCGTCTTCCAGCGCGGCGACGATGATGAGGATCGCGTCGGCCCCCAGGCTGCGCGATTCAGTGGCCTGCCAGGGATCGACCATGAAATCCTTGCGGATCACCGGGATCGACACCGCCTCGCGCGCCGCTTGCAGATAGGCGTCCGCCCCCTGGAACCAGCGTTCGTCGGTCAGCACGGACAGGCACGCCGCCCCACCCGCGGCATAGGCGCGGGCGTGGGCAGGCGGATCGAAATCCTCGCGGATCAGCCCCTTGGACGGGCTGGCCTTCTTGATCTCGGCGATCAGCGCATAGCCCGGCGCGGCGTCCAGCGCGGCGCGAAAGCCGCGCGGTTTGGATACCTGCGCGATCCCGGCGTCCAGATCGGCGAGCGACACCGTCGCCTTGCGCGCGGCGACTTCGGCGCGTTTTGTGTCGATGATACGGGTCAGCATGTCGGTCATCGATACGCGATCCAGCGGTCGAGCAGCGCGTTCGCCGCGTTGGTGTCCAGTGCCTGGGCGGCGATGCGCGCGCCATCGCGCAGAGACGTGGCGCTGCCCGCGATCATCAGCGCGGCGGCGGCATTGAGCAGAACGGCGTCGCGGTAGGCGCCGTGTTCGCCGTTCAGCAGCTGGCGTAACGCCGCGGCATTCTCACCCGCCTCGCCGCCGCGAATCGCGCTGACCGGATGGCGGGCCAGGCCGGCATCCTCGGGCGCGATGCGGCCGGGCAGGTCGAGCGGCCCGATGGCGACGGCGATGCTGGGGCCGGCGCCGGACAGCTCGTCCAGCCCTTCCTCACCCGATACGACCAGGGCAGCCTGCGTGCCCAATTGTTCCAGCGCGTCCGCGTAGACGGGTGCGTAATCCGGCCGCGCGATGCCGATCAGCTGGCGGGTGACGCCGGCCGGATTGGCGAGCGGCCCCATCAGGTTGAAGATCGTCCGCCGTGCGATCTGCCGCCGGATGGGCGTGATCCGTTTCATCGCCGGGTGGTGATTGGCCGCGAACAGGAACGCGATGCCGATATCGCCCAGGCTGGCCTCCGCACACGAACCGGCGCGGTCCATGTCGAGGCCCAGCACTTCCAGCGTATCGGCCGCGCCGGCCTTGCTCGATGCGGCGCGATTGCCGTGTTTGGCCACCGGCACGCCGCAGGCTGCGACGACCAGCGCGACCGCGGTCGAGACGTTCAGCGTGTGGTGCCCATCGCCGCCGGTGCCGCACACGTCGATCGCGTTCGCCGGTGCCTCGATCGCGATCATCCGGGCGCGCATCGCGCGCGCGGCTTCGGCGATCTCGATCGACGTCTCGCCGCGATCCGTCAGGCCGATCAGGAACGCCGCAATCGCCGCATCCGACGCTGCGCCGTCGAGGATATCGGCGAACGCGGCTCGCGCGCTTTCACGCGAAAGCGGCGCAGCGGTATCGGGAAGCAACGTCGCGACGCTCACCACCCGGATCGCTCGCGCAACGGCACGTTCGCCAGCGCCAGGAAATTGGCCAGCATGGCGTGGCCATGTTCGGTGGCGATGCTTTCCGGATGAAACTGCACACCGTGGATTGGCAGTGTGGCGTGCGCCACCCCCATCACCAGCCCATCGG
The DNA here is from genome assembly GCA_035714425.1 of Sphingomonas sp. Taxonomy (GTDB): domain Bacteria; phylum Pseudomonadota; class Alphaproteobacteria; order Sphingomonadales; family Sphingomonadaceae; genus Sphingomonas. The sequence goes on along the minus strand of DASTLZ010000191.1, from coordinate 9,955 downwards.
CGGTGCGCGCATTGACGTGCAGCACATCCGGCACCGCATTGACGACCAGCGAGTGATAACGCGTGGCGGTGAACGGCGAAGGCAGCCCGGCGAACAGGCCGGTGCCGTCATGCTCGATCGCCGATGTCTTGCCGTGCATCAGCCCGCCGCGTTCGACCCGCCCGCCGAAATGCTGGCCGATCGCCTGATGGCCCAGGCACACGCCCAGGAGCGGCCGCCCCGCATCGGCGCAAGCCGCGACCAGATCGAGCGAGACGCCGGCTTCGTTGGGGGTGCAGGGGCCAGGCGAAATCAGGAACGCCGCCGCGCCGGACGACAACGCCTGCCCCGCGGAGATCGCGTCGTTACGCACGACCTCGACCTCGGCGCCAAGCTCCATCAGATAATGGACCAGGTTCCAGGTGAAGCTGTCGTAATTGTCGATCACCAGGATCATGAATGACGCTTTAGCCGATGGTTCGCGCGACGCAACGTGTGGCGCGCCGTAGTCTCCTGTTCAGAAACGGTGCGATAACGGTACGACCGGATCGAACCCGCCGCGGCGGCGTTCGTAAGTGGAACGTGGGGGCCGGCAATCTCCGGGCCTGTATTGGAGAGAACACGATGCGCATTCCGTTGGTTCTGGCCCTGATCGCTGTTCCGGCCACGGCACTCGCGCAGCAGGCGCCCACCGATCGGGCGGCGACCGATCTGGCGCCGGTGGCGGATGCGCAGGCGCAAACCGGCCAGCCGCCTCAACGCATCCGCAGCGTGTCGCTCCAGCGCGGCGAAGCCTGTCCCAAGCCGTCGATGGCGAACGAAGTCGTCGTCTGTACGACCATTCCCGATCCTTATCGTATCCCCAAGCCGTTGCGTCAGCTGGCGCCGAGCGCTGCCAACCAGAGTTGGGTGAACCGGACCGCGACGATGGATCGGATCGGGCGTCAGGCGGCGGGGCTGCCCGATACGTGCTCGCCGGTCGGCAGCGGCGGCCAATCCGGCTGCGCCTTGTCGTGGAACAACACTTATGCGGCGCAGCGGCGAGCTGACAAAAATGCCGCGGCTTCGGTGCCCGGCGGCGCGGAATAATTCACTGGCCGAAGCGTGGTTCGGCTGCCCGCCCGATGGCATCGCGCGCGGCGGCCAGGATCGCCCCGGCCTTTGCCTCGCATTCGCGCTGTTCGGATGCGGGATCGCTGTCGGCGACGATCCCGGCGCCGGCCTGCGCGTGAATCACGCCGTCCTTCACGATCGCGGTGCGCAGGACGATGCACGAATCCATCGATCCGTCGGGTGAGAAATAGCCCACCCCGCCGGCATAGGCGCCGCGCCGTTCCGATTCGAGTTCGGCGATGATCTGGCATGCCCGCACTTTCGGCGCGCCGCTGACGGTCCCTGCGGGAAACCCGGCGAACAGGGCGTTCAGCGCATCGCGGCCGGGCGCCAACGTGCCGACGACGTTCGACACGATGTGCATGACGTGGCTGTACAATTCGACCGTGTAGCTGTCCGTCACCCGCACGCTGCCCGGCGCCGCGGCGCGGCCGACGTCGTTGCGTCCCAGATCGAGCAGCATCAGATGCTCGGCGCGCTCTTTCGGATCGGCGAGCAATTCGGTGCGGTGCGCGTCGTCCTGCGCTGCGGTGCGGCCGCGCGGGCGGGTGCCGGCGATCGGGCGGATCGTCACTTCGCCGTCGCGCACGCGCACCAGGATTTCCGGGCTCGATCCGATCAGCGCGAAGCCGGGCAGATCCAGGTGATACAGGAACGGTGACGGGTTGATCCGCCGCAACGACCGGTACAATTCCAGCGGCGGCAGCGCGAAGGGCGCGGAGAAACGCTGCGCCAGCACGACCTGAAACACGTCGCCGGCGCGAATATACTCCTGCGCACGCGCCACCATCGCTTCATATCGGCCCGGGGGCAGGGCGGGCGCGTAATCGATCGCGGCGCCATCACCGCGCGCCGCAGGCGGCAGGGGCACGTTGGCGAGGCGTGCCGCCGTCTCGTCCAGCCGCTGGCTCGCCGCCGCCACGGACGCCTGCGCATCGCCGCCCGGCCACACCGGCGCGACCAGGAACAATTCGTCGGCGAGACGATCGAAGATCAGCACGACACTGGGCCGCACGAAGATCATGTCGGGCAGGGCGAGCGGATCGGTGTCTGGCAACGGCAGCGTCTCGACCAGCCCGACGGTCTCATAGCCGAAATAGCCGACCAGGCACGCCAGCGCGCGCGGCAGGGCGGCGGGCACGTCGCCGCGGCATTCCTGCACCAGCGCGCGCAGCGCCTCCAGCGTGACGGCGTCTTGTTCGATGAAGTCGTCGCGGTCTTCGGCCCAGCGCCGGTTCACCTCCGCGCGGTGGCCGTGGGCGCGAAAGACGAGATCGGGGGCGAGGCCGATCAGGCTGTGCCGCCCTCGCGTCGCCCCGCCCTCGACCGATTCGAGCAGGAAATCGCCGCGACCGGGCTCGATCAGCTTCAGCGCGGCGGCGACGGGCGTGTCGGTATCCGCCACTTGCCGCCGCCACACGAAGCCCGGACGGCCAGCCACCAGCGCCGCCAGCGCGGCGTCGCGGCCGTCGATGTCGCCGATCCCGTTCAGTTGCCCGTCCCGCTCAACTACCCGCGCCGTTCTGGCCCAGCAGATCGCGCCGCACCTTCGCCAGCGCATCGGCGTTCGTCTTTACGCCCACTTCGCCGCGCACCGCGCGGACGAACTGGTCGACATATTCCGCGCCGATCGCACGGCCCAGATCACGGCGCGTGGCATCACGGATCGCCGCATTCCCGCGCGCGTCGCCCGGTTGGATACGATCCAGGTGGACGATGTACCAGCCTGCGTTGTCGGGCGCCTCCAGCGTCCGCGTCGTGCCCTGTGCCATGCTGAACATCAGCACCAGTGGCGGCTGCGCCCCGCGCGGGTTCTGCGCCAGCTGCGCACGCGAGGCGGAGACGGGCGCGACCGCAGGCAACGACAGCCCGGTCTGCGCCAGCGCGGCACTCAGCGAGGCACCGCCGTTGACCTTCGCCAGCACGCTGTTCGCCACCTGGCGCGCCGCATTGCGCGCCCGTTCGGCCAGCATATCGCTGGTCAGCACGCCGCGGATGTCCGCGAACGGGCGCGGTGCTGCCGGAACGACGCGGCCAAGTGCCACGATCGCGAAGCTGCCGTCCGGCCCGGTGCCGACCAACGTCGGCGGGTCGCCGTCCTGCGCCTGGAACGCTGCGCCGACGATCGGGGTCAGCGCCGGGTTGGCCGGCAGCACCGGGTTGAGCGGATCGGTGCCGTTGGCGAGCAGCGCCGGCGTGGTCTGCGCCGCCAGCTTGTGGTCGGCCAGCACTTCGTCGAACGTCGCGTTCTTCGTCAGCGCGTCGTCGATGGTCGCTTGCAGATTGGCGAGCCCTTCGGTGGATTTGCGGGTGCGCAGCGCGGCCGCGATCTCGTCTCGTGCCTGGGCCAGCGACTTGCCCGGCACTTGCTCGATGCCTTCGACCTGCGCGATCGTCCAGCCGATCGGCCCGCGCAACGGCCCGACGACGTTGCCGCGCGGCGCCGCGAACACGGCATCCGCCAGGGCGGTGGAGGCGCTGGTCGCATAGGCCGCCTTGGTCACGCCGGTCTGGGTCAGGGCTTCCAGGCCGATGCCGCGTGCCGCCTGCGCGATGGCCGTGCCGCCGCGGATCTTGGCGGCCAGCGCCTGCGCGCCGGCCTTGTCGGCGACGACGACCTGCACGATCGTGCGCCGCTCCGAAGGTGCGTATTTGGCGCGATCGGCGGCGTAGGCGGCGGCGATCTCCGCTTCCGTCGGCTGGCTCGCGACCGACGCCGGGGTGACCAGCGCATAGCGCGCGATGCGTCGTTCGGGCAGCGTGTAGCGGCCCACGTTCCGCGCGTAATACGCGCGCAATTCGGCGTCGGTCGGCGCCGCGCCGGCCTTGACCGCGCGCGACGGGATGAACGCGATCTGCCCGCTGCGCTGTTCGAGCAGCAGCGAGGCATAGGGCAGGGCGAGGCCAGCCGACACCTGCGACGCGCCGGCAGTCGGGCCGACCAGCAATTGCGCCATTCGCGCGCGCGCAATGTCGGCGCGCACCTGCTGATCGGTCAGCCCACGCTGGCTCAGCAGGCGGGCATAGATCGCGGGATCGAACTTTCCGTTGGGCCCTTGCAGCGCGGGGATGCTCGCCAGCTCGCCATCGATGCTCCGCTTGCTGACCGCCATGCCGTGCTTCAGCCCGAATTGCTCCAGCGCGACGCCGGCGATCTGGCTGTCCAGCGTGCTGTCCAGCCCGCCCTGCGCCAGGAATTGCGCGGCATCCAGCGTCGGCTGCTGCTGGCGCGCGGCTTCGATTCGGTCGCTGACCCGCTTGGTCAGGTCGGCCGCGGTGATCCTGGCGCCTCCCACCTTCGCCACGTCGCCGCCGCCCACGCCGCCCCCGGCCCCGTCGCGGATGCCGGTGATGTCGGTCGCCGCGAATGCCAGCGCGATCACCGCCAGCACGATGAAGGCGATGACCATGCCGGCCTTGGAATTGATGATCCGGCGAAAGAAGCTGAGCATGGACGCGCGATCGGTGGTGATTGGGAACGCCGGCTTTAGGGGCGCGGCGTTCGGGCTTCAAGCGGCGCCTTCGGCAGGCTATTGCGGGCGAACCGATCGGGGGAACGACGATGCGACGCAAGCTGGTGGCAGGCAATTGGAAAATGAACGGCCATCTGGCCGCGCTGGTCGAGATGGAGGGCATCGCCGCGGCGGCATCCGGCGCGCCCGGCGTCGATGTCGCCATCGCGGTCCCCGCCACCCTGATCGCCCCCGCGGTGGCGCGGGTCGGCAGCCTGAACATCGGCGCGCAGGACGTTCACGCGCAGGATCGCGGCGCCCACACCGGCTGCATCTCCGCACCGATGGCCAAGGAAGCCGGCGCGGTGCTGACGCTCGTCGGCCATAGCGAGCGCCGCTGCGACCAGGGAGAAAGCGACGCGGATGTGAAGGCGAAGGCCGAAGCCGCGCATCGCCACGGCCTGGCGTGCATCCTGTGCGTGGGCGAGGCCCTGTCGGTGCGCGAAGCGGGCGAGGCGGAACGCTTCGTGACCGCGCAATTGGCCGCGTCGCTACCCGATCATGCCGCCGGCGAATGGCTGTCGATAGCCTATGAGCCGGTGTGGGCGATCGGCACCGGGCGGACGCCCACGATCGAGGACGTCGCGGCGATGCACGGTGCAATCCGCGCCAAGCTGCGCGCGCTGATCGGCGACGCGGCGGATGCGGTGCGGCTGCTGTACGGCGGCTCCGTCAGCGGCGACAATGCGGCGGAGTTGCTGGCGGCGGGCGATGTCGATGGCGCATTGGTCGGCGGTGCCAGCCTGTCGGCGGCGAAGTTCGTGCCGATCATCGAAGCCGCCGCTCAGCTGGCGTAGCGCGCCTGCAACATCGCGAAGCTCGCCCACAGGCCCAGCGCGTCGCCGCCCTTCGGCCGCCCCGGCTTGGCCGCGGGGCGCCACGCAAAGGTATCGATGTGCGCCCAGGGGATCGTCGCCGGCACGAACCGGCGCAGGAACAAGGCGGCGGTGATCGCACCGGCAAAGCCGCCGTCGGGCGCGTTGACCAGATCGGCGACGTCGCTTTTGAGCATGTCGTCATAGCCGTCCCACAACGGCATCCGCCACAAGGGGTCGCCCTGTGCGTCCGCCCCCGCCAGCAGATCGGCGGCGAGCGCCTCGTCGTTGGCGAACAATGGCGGCATATCGGGGCCGAGCGCGACGCGCGCCGCGCCGGTCAGCGTCGCGAAATCGATCATCAGCACCGGCGCGCTTTCCGCTGCTCTGGTCAGCGCATCGCCCAGGATCAGCCGTCCTTCGGCATCCGTATTGGTATTCTCGACCGTCAGCCCCTTTCGCGTCGGCAGCACGTCGCCGGGCCGAAACGCATTGCCGGCGATGGCGTTCTCGACCGCCGGGATCAGCAGATGCAGCCGCACCGGCAGCTTGGCCCCCATCACCAGCTGCGCCAGCGCCAGCGCATGCGCGGCGCCGCCCATGTCCTTCTTCATCAGCCGCATGCCCGACGACGGCTTGATATCCAGCCCGCCGGTATCGAAGCACACGCCCTTGCCGATGATGGCGATGCGCGGATGCGCGGGGTCGCCCCATTCCAGCTCGATCAGGCGCGGATGGCGATCCTTGCTCGCCGCCTGGCCGACGATGTGGATCATCGGATAGCCGGTGGCCAGCGCGTCGCCGCGCGTTACCGCCAGGGTCGCGTGGTGCGCCTTCGCCAGCGCGTCGGCATGCGCCTCCAGATCCGCCGGCCCCATGTCGCTGGCACCCGCATTCACCATGTCGCGCACCATCGCCGTCGCAGCCGCCAGCGCCAGCGTCGGCGCGATGGGCGCGGCGGCTTGCGTCAGCAGCACGCGCGGGCCGCTATCCGCCGCGCCTTTGCGATACCGGTCGAACCGATATCGGCCGAGCACCCAGCCGATCGCCGGCGGCGCCTCGCCCACGACGCGATATTGCCCCTCCGGCAACACCTCCGCCAGCTTCGCCAGGGCCCAGGGCGATGCCCGATCCTCGATCGCGGCGACGACCTGCCAGCCGTCGCCGTCGGGCAATATGGCATGGCTCCCCGCTGTGCCGGTGAACCGCTGCCCCGCCGCGGCCGCTCGCGTCGGCGCGTTCTGGATGCCGAGCCAGCCTTCGAACCCGTCGGGCGTGAGCAAGGTTATGGCATAGGCGGGCTGCCCGCGATCAGCTTGGAGCAGGTCGATCATTGCGTCGGCATCACCAGAAATTGCTCCCAGCGGCCCGCCGCGCCGGGTTCGGCATAGGTCACGATCTCGACCTTGCGGCCGTTCGCATAGGTCAGCGCGAAGTTGCGATTGACGAAACCGCCGCGCAGCCGTGGCGCCCCTTCGATCGTGAACGACACCGGCTTGCCCAGCGGCGCCAGCGAGCTGCGATAATCGTCCAGCGCGACCGCGTTGAAATAATAATTGCAGTTCGCGGTCAGCAGTTTGCGGTCCAGCGTACCGCCGACCAGCGCATCGTACAGCGCCGTCGCATCCTCCATCCGCGGGCCGTTCGCTGCCGTGGGCGCGGGCGCGGCGGTCGGGGGCAGGATCATGTCGGTGATGCCGCGCGCGATCGTTTCCTGCGCATCGCCGAAGTCGCCGTTGACCAGGACGACGATGGCCGCCTTCTGCTTGGGAAACACGATGTTCTCGGACAGGAAGCCGACCGCTTCGCCGCTATGCTCGACATAATCCACGCCGCCGGCCGTCCTGCGCAACGACACGCCAAGGCCATATCGCGTGTCGCGCCCATCGGCCAGTTTCACCGCCGTTTCCTGCTCGGCCCAATCGTCCGCCGGCAGGACGGCACGATTCATCCGCGCGATATCCCATTTTGCCAGGTCGCTGGCCGACATCGCCAATTCGCCCGCCGCGAACAGCCAGCCGTGGGCCGCGGGTGGCGCCGGCCGCACCGGCCCCAGCGCATTGCGATGGTAGGGCGCGGGAAAGCCCTTGCCGATCGCCAGATCCTGATCCAGCCCCGTCATGGCCAGTGGCTTGAAGATACGACGTTGCAGGAACGCCAGCAGCGGTTCGCCCGCGACTTTTTCCACGATCATGCCGGCCACGACATAGCCGGTGTTCGAATATTGCCACTGCGTTCCCGGCGCGAAATCCAGCGGCTTCTTGGCCCAGCGATCGACGATCTGTTGCGGCGTGACGGGCCGGGCCATGTCGGCGAAGCTGTAATCCTGCGGCCAATAATCCTGCAACCCCGCGGTATGGCTCAGCAACTGGCGCAGATGGATGGCGTCGCCCCCGCTGACGCCGGGCAGATATTTGGATACCGGATCGTCCAGGTCGAGCTTGCCGTCGTCTTCCAGCAGCAGAAGCGCGGCGGCGGTGAATTGCTTGGATACCGACGCGATCTGATACGGCGCATCGGCCCGCGCGACCGGCATCGCATCCGATTGCCGGCCATAGGCCTTGGCCAGCACGATACGGCCGTTGCGCACGACCGCGATGGACGCGGACGGGACACCGGTATCGGCCAGCGCCTTGGCGACCAGTGCGTCGATCTGCGCGGTCTGGGCGGGCGTGAAGGCCTGCGCGAAGGCCGACGCAGGAAGCGCGAGGATCAGCGCGGCGAGAAACCTGAACATGTCGCAACGAAGCACATGCCGTGCGCGCACGCAACGGCCAGGCAGGGACGGATCGGATACGAAACGACAGGCGGAACGAAGGCCAAAACGCTTCGTTTGCCCGGAACCTAACAGGAGGAAACCGTCATGTTGTGGACGATCGCCGTCATTCTCGTCATTCTCTGGCTGCTGGGCTTCTCGCTCCACGTCGGCGCCGGGCTGATCCACATCCTGCTGGTTCTCGCCGTCATCGTCATTCTCATCAAGCTCTTCACCGGCCGCCGCGTGGTCTGACCCGGCAGCGGGTATGAATCAGATGCCGACGGGCACGCCGTAAAGGTCGTGCTCGTCGGCATCTTCGATGACGACGCGGACGATGTCGCCGACGGCCAGATGCGCGGCGTCGCGCAGGAAGACTTCGCCGTCGATCTCGGGCGCGTCGGCCTGTGAGCGCGCGGTGGCGCCGCCTTCGTCGTCCACCGCATCGACGATCACCTCCAGCGTGCGGCCGACCTTCTTTTGCAGTTTTTCGGCCGAAATCGCCGCCGTGCGCGCCATGATCCGCCCATAACGCTCTTCTTTCAGCGCTTCGGGCACCGGATCGGGCAACAGGTTCGCACTCGCCCCGGCGACGGGTTCGAAACGGAACGCGCCGACGCGGTCGAGTTGCGCCTCGTCGAGCCAGTCGAGCAGATACTGGAAATCGGCCTCCGTCTCGCCCGGAAAGCCGACGACGAAGGTCGACCGGATCGTGATGTCCGGGCACATTGCGCGCCAGCCGCGGATACGCTCCAGCACCTTTGCATCGTTCGCCGGGCGCTTCATCCGTTTCAGCACCGCGGGCGCTGCATGCTGGAACGGAATGTCCAGATACGGCAGCACCAGCCCGTCGGCCATCAGCGGAATGACCTGATCGACGTGGGGATAGGGATATACGTAATGCAGGCGAACCCAGGGCGCGATGCGACCCAGTTCGCGCGCCAGATCGGTCATGTGTGCGCGCACTTCTCGTGGCGCTCCCGCGAGGGGCCCGCCGCCCTTCAGTGGCCAGCTCGCGTGACGCAGGTCCAGGCCATAAGCGGACGTGTCCTGGCTTATGACCAGCAATTCCTTGGTCCCCGCTGCGACCAGCTTCTCCGCCTCGCGCAGGATCGCGTCGGGCCGGCGGCTGACCAGATCCCCGCGCAGCGACGGGATGATGCAGAACGAACAGCGGTGGTTGCAGCCCTCCGAAATCTTTAGATAGCTGTAATGCGGCGGCGTCAGCTTCAGGCCGGCGTCGGGCACCAGATCCAGGAACGGCGACGGCACCGGCGGCGCGGCGGCGTGGACCGCATCGACCACCTGTTCGTATTGATGCGCGCCGGTGACCGCGAGCACCTGTGGAAAGCGCGCGCGGATCGCCTCCGCTTCGCTGCCCATGCAGCCGGTCACGATGACGCGGCCGTTCTCGGCGATGGCCTCGCCGATGGCCTCGAGGCTTTCTTCCTTGGCCGAATCCAGAAAGCCGCAAGTGTTGACCAGCACGACATCCGCGCCGGCATAATCGGGCGACATGCGATACCCCTGCGCGCGCAGCTTCGTCAGGATGCGTTGGCTGTCGACCAGATTCTTGGGACAGCCGAGCGAAACCATGCCGACGCGCGGCGGGGAGGGAAGTGTGGTTGCCATGAGAAGCTTCGACATAGCGGGTCGTGCGGGTTTTTTCCACCCTTGCCCGCGGAGCCGCATCTCGACTCGCTCCCCCGAACCGATAGGAGTGGGCGATGACCAAGACGATGCTCGCGATCGGCCTGATGTCCGGCACTTCGCTCGATGGA
>DASTLZ010000190.1:0-2163 GCA_035714425.1 Sphingomonas sp. | reverse complement strand
TTCCTTTATTATCCCGGTCGACGGCACCTCCCCGCGCCCCTGCGTGCCTTTATCGATTTCGTCGCGGCCATGCGTGTTCGCGAATGACGATCACGGTTTCCCGAACCGCGCTAACTTCCGCAGAAATATGCGGAACACACTTGGCCCGCAGGAACAGCCGATGATTCCAAGCTCCGTTCCTGATCCGGCAAGCCCCGTGTTGCTGGTGGTCGATGACGACCACATGATCCGCACGCTCCTGGCACAGAGCCTGGGCATGCATGGCTACCGGGTCGAGACTGCGACGAATGCACAGGAGATGGACTCCGTGCTCGCGCGGTGCCCCGTATCCCTGATCCTGCTGGACGTCATGATGCCGGGCGAAGACGGTCTGTCGGTCTGCCGCAGGCTGGCGCGAGCGGGCGCGCCGCCGGTGGTGATGCTGAGTGCGCTGGGCGACGAACCCGATCGCATCCTCGGGCTTGAGATCGGCGCCAGCCATTATCTGTCGAAGCCGTGCAGCCCCCGCGAGATCCTGGCGACGGTGCGCGCAGCCCTGCGGTCACGCGAGATGCAGGATACGGGCGAAAGCCGCGCCTTCGGGTTCCTCGGCTGGCGGGTGAATTTCACCGCGCATGAACTGTTCGATCCCGAAGGCACGCTGATCGACCTAACCGACGGCGAGTTCGCGGTGCTGCGCGCGTTCGTCGAGCGGCCGCGGCGGGTGCTGGCGCGCGATGCCCTCCTGGAGGCGGCGCGCGGCCCCGATACCGATGCGTTCGACCGCGCGATCGACGTGCAGGTCAGCCGGTTGCGCCGCAAGCTGCGGTCGCGGGGCGACGAGATCATCCGGACGATCCGCAACGAAGGCTATTTCTTCGTACCGCGCGTGGTGCGCCAATGACTAGGTCCGGTGACCGCAGGACCTGGGTGGCGAAGAGCAACATGCAACGATCATGGCCGCTGTTCCTGCGCATCTTCGCGCTAATGCTGGTGACGGTGCTGCTGGTCCAGGTGCTGAACTTTGCCGTCGTCCTGCTGATGCCACCGCCGACGCCGGTGATCTTCACGGCCAGCCGGGTTGCCGCGGTCGCGCGCTCGGGAGGCGACCCGACCGGGTTGCTGAGGATCGAGACATCGATGGGCAAGCCGCAGCCGACCGACAGCCCACGCGATGCCCACCTGGCCGCTTCGATCGCGGCCGACCTGGCATTGCCACGCGCGAAAGTGACCGTGGAGACCGAGCGGTCGGCGATGCCGATGTTTGCAGGCGCGCTTCGTCCGCCATTGCCGATGGGGATGGGCCGTCGTCCTCCGGGGCCGATGTCCTTTGAAAACGCGCTGTTCGGCCCGTTCGTGGTCTCGATCGAAATGCCGAACGGAAAGTGGCGCGTGATCCGGCCTGCCCACGGCACGGTCGGCCCTTGGCGGATGCGGATCATCCTGTGGTTCCTGGTGGCAATGGCCGTCGCCGCGCCGTTTGCCTGGGCGCTGGCGCACCGTGTCGCCAAGCCGATCGCGCTGTTCGCGGCGGCGGCGGAACGACTCGGGCGCGACCCGCGCACCGATCCGCTGCCGGTATCCGGACCGCCGGAGATCGCCGAAGCCGCCAGCGCGTTCAATCTGATGCAGGAGCGGCTGAACCGCTATGTCGAGGATCGGACGACCCTGATCGCGGCGGTCGCGCATGACCTGCGCACGCCGTTGATGCGGCTGTCGCTCCGCCTGGAGAAAGCCCCCGAGGATATCCGCGCCGCGAGCGAAGACGATATCCAAGAGATGAGCCAACGGATCGGATCGGCGATGGCGTTCGTCCGCGACATGACCCGTCACGTCCGCCGGCAGAAGCTCGATCTTCGGTCGCTCGCCGAAAGCGTCACCGACGATTTCGCGGATCGGGGCGACACCGTTGCGCTTCATCCGGGCGCGGCGCTGACGCTGGAGGGTGATGCACCATCGTTGAAGGCGTTGCTTGCGAACCTCGTCGGCAACGCGGTCAAATATGCCGGACACGCCGAGGTGGACGTGCGCCGCGAGGGCGGCGTCGCGATCGTCGAGGTTTCCGATACGGGGCCGGGCATGGCGCCGGCCGATCTGGCTCGCGCATTCGAACCGTTTTTCCGCGCGGAACAATCGCGCAACCGCGACACTGGCGGCAGCGGACTAGGACTGGCGAGCGTGCGC
>DASTLZ010000189.1:0-6137 GCA_035714425.1 Sphingomonas sp. | reverse complement strand
ACCGCGAATGTCCAGGTCGTGGCTAGCCAGCTGGAACCCCGCCCCCAGCGAATCGAGATCGCTCAGCACTTTCAGTCGCTTCGCCGCCGCCTCGGTCATCTGCCGCTCCGGCGGCGTCACCATATAGCTGTAGGCGCGCGTCTTCGACCGGCCGACCCGCCCGCGCAGCTGGTACAGCTGGGCCAGCCCGAACCGGTCCGCGCGGTTGACGATCATCGTGTTCGCCGATGCGATATCGATGCCGCTTTCGATGATCGTGGTCGATACCAGCACTTCGAACTTGCGGTCGTAAAACGCCGACATGCGCTCCTCGACCTCGGTCGGCGCCATCTGGCCGTGCGCCACGACGTAACGGATTTCGGGCACTTCGCGGGTCAGGAATTCTTCGACGTCGGGCAGGTCGGCGATCCGCGGCGTGACGAAGAAGCTCTGCCCGCCACGATAATGTTCGCGCAGCAACGCCTCGCGCAGCACCACCGGGTCCCACGGCATCACATAGGTGCGCACCGCGAGGCGATCGACCGGCGGCGTCTGGATCACCGACAATTCGCGGATACCGCTCATCGCCATCTGCAAGGTCCGCGGAATCGGCGTCGCCGTCAGGGTCAGGACATGGACGTCGGCGCGCAGCGCCTTCAGCCGTTCCTTGTGCGTCACGCCGAAGCGCTGCTCTTCGTCGACGACGACCAGGCCCAGCCGCTTGAAATCGACCGACTTGGCCAGCAGCGCGTGGGTGCCGATGACGACGTCGATCGTCCCCGCCGCCAATCCTTCGCGCACCGCCTTCGCCTCGCTGGCGGTCACCAGCCGCGACAGCCGGCCCATCTGCATCGGAAAGCCTTCGAAGCGCGCCTTGAAATTGTTGTAATGCTGCCGTGCCAGCAGCGTCGTCGGGCACACCACCGCCACCTGCTTGCCGGACATCGCCGCGACGAAGGCGGCGCGCAGCGCGACTTCGGTCTTGCCGAAGCCGACGTCGCCGACGATCAACCGGTCCATCGGCTTGCCCGCGCTCAGATCGCCGAGCACGTCGTCGATCGCGCGCTCCTGATCGTCGGTTTCCTCGTACGGAAAGCGATCGACGAAGCTGGGATAGCCGCTCGCGTCTGGCTCCATCACGTCGCCGGCGTGCAGTGCGCGCTCGGCCGCGGTGGCGATCAGGTCGCCGGCGATCTCGCGGATGCGTTCCTTCATCCGCGACTTGCGCCGCTGCCACGCCTCGCCGCCCAGCCGGTCCAGCGCCGCGCCTTCCTCGCCGGAGCCATAGCGCGACAGCACGTCGATATTCTCGACCGGCACGTACAATTTGTCGCCGCCGGCATAGGACAAGGCGACGCAATCGTGCGGGCTCTTGCCGACGGGGATCGACGTCAGCCCCTCATACCGGCCAATGCCGTGATCCGAATGGACCACCAGATCTCCGGGCGACAGCGTGGCGAGTTCGGCCAGGAACGCGTCCGCCGATTTCTTGCGCTTGTTGCGGCGGATCAGCCGGTCGCCCAGCATGTCCTGTTCGGTCAGCACCGCGACATGGGGCGCGGTGAAGCCGTGGTCGAGCGCCAGCACGATCAGCGACACCGTGCTGGCCCCGCCGCCCAGCGCATCCTGCCACGTCTCGACCATGCGCGTGCCGGTCAGCCCGTGGTCCTTGAGCAGACCGGACAGCCGCTCGCGCGCACCTACCGAATAACTGGCGAGCACCGGCTTGCGGCCCTGCTTGCGTAAACCCGCGACGTGATCGACCACCGCTTCGTACACATTGCCGCCGCCCGACCGCTCCGGCCCGAAATCGCGCGGGCCGTCGACCGCGAAGTCCAGCACCGTCGCACTTTCGGGTTCGTGAAAGGCGCTGACGACGTGCCCGCCGGCCAGCACCGCGTCCCATTCCTTCGGGTCGAGGTACAGCGCCTTGGCGGGCAGCGGGCGGTAACTGCCCGGCTGGGCCGCCTCGGCGCGTTTGCGGTTCTCGTAATAATCGGCGATCGCCTCGAACCGCGCGTCCGCGGCCTGCGCCACCGCGGCGTCGCGGATGACGATCGCCTCGCCCAGATGATCGAACAGCGTCGCCAGCTTTTCCTCGAACAGCGCCAGCCAATGTTCCATGCCCGCCAGCCGCCGGCCTTCCGATATGGCCTGATACAGCGGATCGCCGGTCGCGGTCGCACCGAACGCCTCGCGATATCGGCTGCGGAAGCGCTTGATCGATTCGGCGTCGAGCAACGCTTCGGACGCGGGTAGCAGGGTGAAGCCGTCGATCCGCCCGGTCGTGCGCTGGTCGGCGGGGTCGAAGGTGCGGACGCTTTCCACTTCGTCGCCGAAGAAATCCAGGCGCAGGGCGTGGTCCTCGCCCGACGGATACAGATCGACCAGGCTGCCGCGCACCGCATATTCGCCCTGGTCATGGACGGTGTCGGTGCGGACATAGCCATTGGCCTGCAACAGCTGCGCCAGGCTGTCGCGGTCGATCCGCTCGCCGGGCGCCAGCGCGGCGACCAGCTGACGGATGCGAAACGGCGTCAGCACGCGCTGGCTGGCGGCATTGGCGGTCGCCAGGATCAGCTGCGGCTTGCTCCGCTTCGCCTGCAACCGGTGTAGTGCCGCGATCCGCTCCGCCATCACGCGCAGCGTCGGCGACGCCCGGTCGTACGGCAGGCAGTCCCACGCCGGATACGACACCACTTCGACATCGGGCGCGAAGAACGGCACCGTCGCCGCCAGCGCGCGCATCGCGGCCTCGTCCGGCGCCAGGAACACCGCCCGGCCCGCCGCCCGTGCCAGATCGCCCAACAGCGACGGCTGGAACCCGGTCGGCACGCCCGACAACGTCAGCGCGCGCTGCGCGGAAAGGATCGTCTTCAGTTGGGGCATCGAATTCCCTGAGGGCGGGGGCGGGGGCGGGGGCGGGGGGAAGTCGCACGGCGGCGAAAGCCTGCGCTCGGCCCGGACGGCAAAGCGCCTTTAGCGTGCGATCGGCACGTAATCGAGTGCGCGCATCGCCCGCATCATCGCGCCGTCCCATTGCGGCGGACAGGGGATCGATCCGATCGCCCAGCCCATGATATCGACGTCCTGCTCCTCCAGCAGCGCTTCGAACCACACCAGCTGGCCTTTGTCCCACGTCTCGCAATGGGTGTCGCAGAACCCGCCGATCATCAAATCGGCTTCCTTGGTCCCGCGGTGGCTCGCGCGAAAGCGCAGGCGTTTCAGGCGCGTCTCGTGATCCAAAGCCATATCGTCACCCCAGCGCACGCTGGGGTCTCCCGGTGAGAGGGCGCCCGACTACCGCAAGATGCCAGCTTTCGCTGGCACGACGGTTGGGGGGTAGGTAGCAGGTTCCTTTAGCCATGCGACCCGATATCCTCAATCCGCTGTTCGCCGAAGTCACCACGCTGAAGGGCGTTGGCGCCGGCCTGGCCAAGCCGTTGGAGCGGCTGGGCTTGCGCCGCGTCGTCGATGTCGCGTTTCATCTGCCAACCGGCTGGATCGATCGGCTGCCCCGCGACGAACTGATGGCCAGCGACGCGGGCCGCATCATCGCCATCACGCTGACCCCGCGCGAACATCGCAGCAGCGCGGGCCGCGGGCCGACGCGGGTGCAGGCGACGGATGCGAAGGGAAATTCCGTCACGCTCGTCTATTTCGGGGGCAATTCCGGCTGGGTGAAGAAACTGTTGCCGGTGGGAGAGCCGCGGCGCGTATCCGGGCGGCTGGACACCTATGGCCAGGAATTGCAGATCGTCCATCCCGACCTGGTCGATCCCGAAGACGCTTTTCGCGCGCGCGAAGCGATCTACCCGCTGTCCGAAGGGCTCAGCTCGCGCCGCGTCGCCGCGATGGCAGCACAGGCGGTGGAGCGTGCCCCCGACCTGCCCGAATGGATCGAACCGGGGCTGAAGGCTGCACGCGGCTGGCCCGATTGGCGCGAGGCTCTGGCCCGGGTGCATGACGATCCCGCCGACGCGGTGGCGCGGGCGCGGCTGGGCTATGACGAAGTATTCGCCAACCAATTGGCGATGACGCTGGTCCGCCAGTCCACTCGTGCGCGCAAGACGCGGGCGCTGGCCGGCGACGGCCGCCTGCGCGATCAGCTCCGCCTGCCCTATGAGATGACCGGCGCACAGGCGCGCACGGTGCGCGAGATCGAGGCCGATCTGGCGCAATCGGCGCCGATGCTGCGCCTGCTTCAGGGCGATGTCGGCTCGGGCAAGACGTTGGTCGCGACGATGGCGTTGCTGATCGCGGTTGAGGCCGGCGCGCAAGGTGCGATGCTGGCCCCCACCGAAATCCTCGCGCGCCAGCATTACGAAACGCTGCGCCGCACGCTGTCGGGCATGCCCGTCGAAGTCGCGGTGCTGACTGGGCGGGACAAGGGCCGCGCACGCGAAGCCACGCTGATGGCGCTGGCCGCCGGAGAGATCGATATCCTCGTCGGCACGCATGCGGTATTCCAGGACGCCGTCACCTACCGCGATCTCGCTTTGGTCATCGTCGACGAACAGCATCGCTTCGGCGTGGCGGAACGCATGATGCTGCAAGCCAAGGGCGTGCGCCCGCCGCATCTGCTGGCGATGACGGCGACACCGATCCCGCGCACGCTGACGCTGGCGCAATATGGCGAAATGGACGTCAGCCGGCTCGACGAAATGCCCCCCGGCCGTCACCCGATCGAAACGCGCGTGGTGTCGGAGGATCGGCTGGACGAAGTCGTCAACGCGCTAGGCCGGCACATGTCCGAAGGGGGGCAGGCCTATTGGGTGTGCCCGCTGGTCGAGGAAAGCGAGAAGTCCGATCTCGCCGCCGCCGAAATGCGCGCGGAGGTGCTGCGTCAGCGACTCGGCGACCGCGTCGGCCTGGTCCACGGGCGGATGAAGCCGGCGGAAAAGGACGCGGTGATGGCCGAATTCTCCGCCGATCGCCTGTCCGTGCTGGTGGCGACGACGGTGATCGAGGTCGGCGTCGACGTGCCCAACGCGACGCTGATCGTGATCGAACATGCCGATCGCTTCGGCCTCGCCCAATTGCACCAGCTGCGCGGGCGGGTCGGGCGCGGCGGTGGCCAATCGCGGTGCCTGTTGCTGCGCGGCGCCGCGCTCAGCGAAACGTCGCGCGCGCGCCTGGCCTTGCTGCGCGAAACCAACGACGGCTTCCGCATCGCCGAGGAGGATCTGCGCCTGCGCGGCGGCGGAGAGATGCTGGGCACCCGCCAGTCGGGGGAGGCGCTGTTCCGCCTGGCGCCCGCCGACCAGCTCGCCGATCTGCTGGCCTGCGCGCAGGACGACGCCCGCCTGCTGGTCGACCGTGACGACGGCCTGGGCGGCCCGCGCGGGCAAGCGGCGCGGATCGCGCTGTATCTCTTCGATCGCGACGCCGGCGTGCAGCTTCTGCGATCGGGCTGATACGTCGACCCTCCGGGCTCTCAGCCGCGGGGCAGGGCGCCGGCTTGCATGGCCTAGCAACGCTGAATTTATGATGAATTAAGTGGCGATCACCCCTGCGATCAGCAGCCCGTGCAGCTTCTTGCCGGCCGATATGCGCACCGGCTGATCGACCGCGATCGTCGCCGTTTCGTCCGCCACTTTCTCGCCCGCGACACGCGCGCCGCCACCGGCGATCAGCCGGCGCGCTTCGCCCTTCGATTTGGCGAAGCCCAGGCCGATCAGCGCGTCGACGATGCCGATCCGCCCGGCCGGCACCGCAAAGCTGGGCAGTGCGTCGCCCGTGCCGCCTTCCTCGAACGTCCGCCGCGCCGTCTCCGCGGCCTGGCGCGCGGCGTCGGCCCCGCGGCACATCGCGGTCGCTTCGTTTGCCAGCACGATCTTCGCGGCGTTGATCTCGGCCCCTTCCAGCGTTTCCAGCCGGGCGATCTCGTCCAGCGGCAGATCGGTGAACAGCCGGAGGAAGCGGCCGACGTCGCGGTCGTCGGTGTTGCGCCAGAACTGCCAATAATCGAAATGCGGCAGCTGGTCCTCGTGCAGCCACACTGCGCCGGCCATCGTCTTGCCCATCTTGCCGCCGTCAGCCGTGGTGATGAGCGGAGTGGTGACGCCGAACACCTCGACCCCGTCCATCCGCCGAGTCAGTTCGATACCGTTGACGATATTTCCCCACTGGTCGCTGCCGCCCATCTGAAGGCGGCA
>DASTLZ010000188.1:0-12315 GCA_035714425.1 Sphingomonas sp. | reverse complement strand
CTCCCAGTCGGCGACATGCGGCATGCCGTCTTTGGCCAGGAAGCTGCGCACGGTGTGGCGGAATGCCTCGTGATCCTCGTCATACGCAAATCGCCCCGCGACCTGGTCCAGCGTCATCATCTCTCTCCGATGGTGTTTTGCGGCGAAGGTGCGGACGAAGGCGGCCTCGGTCAATCCTCGACAGGGCAGGTGGCCCGTGTAGGATGCACCAAAATACAGTCGAGAGGGTCCGCATGAAACTGGCAAGCCTGAAGCACGGCCGCGACGGCCGGCTGGTCGTCGTTTCCACCGATCTCGCATATTACGCGGACGCCGGACATGTCGCGCCGACAATGCAGGCGGCCTTGGACGATTGGGAGACAGTCGCGCCCGCTTTGGCGAATCTGGCGACCGACCTGGATCACGGCGCCATCCCGCGGGAACGCTTCCACGAACATGACGCGGCATCCCCCCTGCCGCGCGCGTACCAATGGGCCGACGGTTCCGCTTATGTGAACCATGTCGCGCTCGTCCGTCAGGCGCGGGGCGCGGACGTGCCCGACAGCTTCTGGCACGATCCACTGCTTTACCAGGGTGGCTCCGACGGCTTTCTGGGGCCGCGCGATCCGATCCCGCTCGCCGACGAAAGCTGGGGCTGCGACATGGAAGCCGAGGTCGTCGTCGTGACCGGCGATGTGCCGATGGGGGCCGGCGCCGACGAAGCGCTGGCGGCGATCCGCCTTGTGGGGCTGACGAACGACGTCAGTCTGCGCGGCCTGATGGGCGACGAACTGGCCAAAGGCTTCGGCTTCTTCCAATCCAAACCCGCGAGCGCTTTCTCCCCCGTGTTCGTCACGCCCGATGCGCTGGGCGATTGGTGGCAGGCGGGCAAGCTCCACCGCAAGCTGATGGTCGAGCTGAACGGCCAGCCGTTCGGTCGTGCCGATGCCGGCGTCGACATGACGTTCCATTTCGGCGTCCTCGTCGCGCATGCCGCCAGGACGCGGGCGTTGGGCGCGGGAACGATCGTGGGAGCCGGCACGGTGTCGAACCGCGGCCCGGACGGCGGCCCGGGGAAGCCGATCGCACAAGGCGGCGTCGGCTATTCCTGCCTTGCCGAGTTGCGCACGGTGGAAGCGATCGCGACTGGTGCCGCGACCACGCCGTTCCTGAAGCGCGGCGATACTGTCCGCATCTGGGCGGAGGACGATCGCCACCACCCGATCTTCGGCGTCATCGAACAGACTGTCGCCTGACGAAGCCGGAATCCGTCTTGTAATTTTGTTGCGCGCGCGCAAATGGATTTTCCCAAGCGTTGAAAAGAGCGCTGCCGCGATAGGAGACGTCATTGGCCAGCGACCATGCCCGTGCCAATCTGCAGCCGCTGACCCTGCACGTGCCGGAGCCGCGCTTTCGGCCGGGCGATGCGGTGGACTTTGCGGCGGTAGATATTCCTGCAGCCGGCAGCGTCCGCCGCCCGGACACGGCCGAACCCGCCCGCCACTTCACCGATCTGGCCTATACCCTGATCCGCGTTCTTGACGACAACGGGCAGGCGGTCGGCCCGTGGAATCCGCGCCTGTCGCCCGATATGCTGCGCAAGATGCTGCGCAGCATGGTGCAGCTGCGTGCCTTCGACGAGCGCATGTTCCGGGCGCAGCGTCAGGGCAAGACGAGCTTCTACATGAAGGCCACCGGCGAGGAAGCGGTCTCCGTCGCGGCCGCTTATGCGCTGGACCGCGAGGACATGTGCTTCCCGTCCTATCGCCAGCAAGGCCTGTTGATCGCCCGTAACTGGTCGATGGTCGACATGATGAACCAGATCTATTCGAACACCGCCGATCGGCTTCAGGGCAAGCAGTTGCCGATCATGTATTCTGTCAAGGATGCGGGCTTTTTCTCGATTTCGGGCAATCTCACGACCCAATATCCGCAAGCCGTCGGCTGGGCGATGGCCTCGGCCGCCAAGGGCGACACCCGGATCGCCGCTGTGTGGTGTGGCGAAGGATCGACCGCGGAGGGCGATTTCCATTCTGCCTGCACCTTTGCCAGCGTGTACCGCGCGCCGGTGGTGATGAACGTCGTCAACAATCAATGGGCGATCTCCAGCTTTTCCGGGTTCGCCGGCGCAGAGGCGACGACGTTCGCAGCCCGCGCGATCGGCTATGGGCTGGCGGGCCTGCGGGTCGACGGCAACGACGCGCTGGCGGTCTATGCCGCGACTTTGTGGGCCGCGGAGCGTGCGCGCACCAACCAGGGGCCGACGCTGATCGAGCATTTCACCTATCGTGCAGAGGGCCATTCGACGTCGGACGACCCCGGCCAGTATCGCAGCGCCGGCGAGCCGAACGCCTGGCCGCTGGGCGATCCCGTCCGGCGCTTGAAGGATCATCTGATCGCGACCGGCGAATGGGACGAAGCGGCGCACGCCGCACAGGACAAGCAGGTCGCCGACGAAGTGAAAGCCGCGCAGAAGGAAGCCGAAGCCAACGGCATCCTGGGCCACGGCTTGCACCAGCCGCTCGACACGCTGTTCGATGGCGTCTTCGAAGAGATGCCCTGGCATTTGCGCGAGCAACAGGCGCAGATGCTCGCCGAGGAAACTGCCAGCGGCCGCCCCTGGGTGCGCAAATGAGCGAAACCGCGCGCATGACCATGATCCAGGCGATCAATTCGGCGATGGATGTCGTCATGGATCGCGACCCCGACGTCATCGTCATGGGGGAGGATGTCGGCTATTTCGGTGGCGTCTTCCGCGCTACCGCAGGGTTGCAGGCTAAATACGGCAAGACGCGCGTGTTCGACACGCCGATCAGCGAGATCGGGATCGTCGGCGTGGCCGTGGGCATGGGCGCTTATGGCCTGCGTCCGGTGCCCGAAATCCAGTTCGCCGACTACATCTATCCCGCGCTCGACCAATTGGTCAGCGAGGCGGCGCGTCTGCGCTATCGCTCGGCGGGGGAGTTCACATCGCCGATCACGGTGCGCTCACCGTTTGGCGGCGGCATCTTCGGCGGCCAGACGCACAGCCAGTCGCCCGAGGGGATTTTCACGCACGTCTCCGGCGTGAAGACCGTCATTCCGTCGACGCCCTATGACGCGAAAGGGCTGTTGATCGCGGCGATCGAGGACAACGATCCCGTGATCTTCTTCGAACCCAAGCGCATCTATAACGGCCCGTTCGACGGCTATTGGGATCGGCCGGCGCAGAATTGGTCCAAGCACCCCGCGGGCGAAGTGCCGACGGGCTATTACCGCATCGACCTGGGCACCGCGAAGGTCGTGCGCGAAGGCGAGGCGCTGACCATCCTGGCCTATGGCTCGATGGTCCACGTCTGCACCGCGGTTGTCGCCGAAATGGGCATCGATGCCGAAATCGTCGACCTCCGCACGCTGATCCCGCTCGATATCCAGACGATCGAGGCATCCGTGAAGAAGACCGGGCGCTGCATGATCGTGCATGAAGCGACCCGCACGTCGGGCTTCGGGGCGGAACTGTCGGCGCTGGTGCAGGAGCGCTGCTTCTACCACCTCGAAGCGCCGGTGGAGCGCGTGACGGGCTTCGACACGCCCTATCCGCACAGCCTGGAATGGGCGTATTTTCCCGGCCCCGTGCGCATCGGCGAAGCGCTGAAAAAGATCATGAAGGACGCGTAGGATGGCCCGCTTTACCTTCAAGCTGCCCGATATCGGCGAAGGCATTTCCGAGGCGGAAATCGTCGCCTGGCACGTCGCCGTCGGTGACCGGGTCGAGGAAGACCAGCAGATCGCCGACATGATGACCGACAAGGCGACCGTGGAGATGGAGTCGCCGGTGTCCGGCGTCGTCGTGGAACTGGCCGGCGAGGTCGGCGATCAGGTGGCGATCGGTGCCGCGCTGGTGGTGATCGAGACCGACGCGGTCGTCGCCGCCCCCGCGACCCCGGCGCAGGTCGAGACCGCCGAGCAATATGAGTCGGAGAACCCCGGCGTTGGGGAAGCGCAAATCCTCCCCGACTCGGAGCATCGGGTCGGATCGTCCCCCGGGCGATCCTTGACCACGCGGGGCGTGGTCAACCCGATGCTGGGGACCGCCGGCGCAGCCGGTGGTGGAGGGGGCGAGCCGCAAACGTCTCCGTTGGAAGAATCGCAAGCCGCTGCGCCCGCGGCGACCACCCACCACCACCAGCCTGCGGCCGGTGGTCCCCCTCCCCGTGCCGGGGAGGATCAGAAGGTGCTGGCCTCGCCCGCGGTGCGCGATCGCGCGCGCGCGCTCGGCGTCGATCTCGCGCAGGTGAAGTCCGACACCGATCGCATCCGGCACGCCGATCTCGACGCGTTCCTGCGCTACGGCTCGGGCCAGGGCTATCAGGCGCCCGGCGCGAGCCGCGCACGCGAGGACGAGCAGGTTCGCGTCATCGGCATGCGCCGGCGCATCGCGGAAAACATGGCCGCATCGAAGCGCGCGATCCCGCATTTCACCTATGTCGACGAGATCGACGTGACCGCGCTGGAGGCGATGCGCGCCGATCTCAACGCCAATCGCGGCGCCCGGCCCAAGCTGACGATGCTGCCGCTGATGATCGTCGCGATCTGCCGCAGCCTGCCCGACTTCCCGATGCTCAACGCGCGCTACGACGACGAGGCGGGGGTGGTCACGCGGAGCGGCCGGGTGCATCTTGGCATGGCGACGCAGACCGATGCGGGCCTGACGGTGCCGGTGATCCGCGACGCGCAGGACCGGAACGTCTGGCAGCTCGCAACCGAGATCGGGCGGCTGGCGGAGGCGGCACGCGCCCACAAGCTGGCGTCCGCCGAGATGGGCGGCGGCACGATCACGATCACGTCGCTGGGTCCGCTCGGCGGAATCGCGACCACGCCAGTCATCAACCGGCCCGAAGTGGCGATCATCGGCCCGAACAAGATCGTCGAGCGCCCGGTCTTTACCGGCAGAGGCGACGACATTCGTCGCGCCAAGCTGATGAACCTGTCGATCAGCTGCGACCACCGTGTCGTCGATGGCTGGGATGCGGCAAGCTACGTCCAGGCGCTCAAGGCCATGCTCGAAACCCCGGTATTGCTCTTCGCCGATTGACCCCGGCACCTCAGCCGGTGCCGGGATCGATGGTAGGACGTCAGAAGCGTGAGCGCAGCGTCAGCCCGTACGTTCGCGGCTCGCCGAGATAGGTCGAAAAGATCGTGTTCGCCGTTGCAAAACTCGGCGCGCCAAACGCCTGGACCTGAGCCAGACTGCCCGCTCCCTGGAAAGGAACGGCGAAGGCCACTTGGTTGTACTGGGTGTCGAGGATGTTCTGTCCCCACAGCTCGATGGCCCAGCGCTGGCGGGGGCCTTGGATGCCGATGCGGGCGTTCATCAGGAAGAATCCATCCTGCGCCTTTTCGATGAATTGGTCGGACCCGGTATTGTAATCGCTCGTCATCCGGCCATCGACGTAGAGCAACCCCGTGACGCCCGACGATCCCAGCGGCGGCTTCCAGGTCGCCGACGTGGTCACCGTATGCCGTGGTGCGTTCGACATCTGGCTGCCCGCCAACAGGAACAAGGCCGCGTTCAGCGGCTCGCCCGATTCGCTGCCGACCAGATCGTCGGCATATTGCGTGTGGGCCAGGGTATATCCCAGGTTGACGTTGAAGTGAGGGGTTGGTGCGATTCCCGCTTCCAGTTCGATGCCTTGCGTGATGACGCCGGGCCGTACCTTTCCGGTGCAGGCGCCGGTGGTCGACGAATTATCGCGGTCCGCGCCGTTCAGGCTGCTACTGCACGAGCCGATATTCTGAACGATGAAGTTGGCGCCGTTGAAGGTATTGAGCTGGAAGTTCTTGAATGCCGAGCGATAGGCCGCGAAGTTGAACGTGAAGGCGCGCGACGCGTATTTGATGCCGGCTTCATACGACACGACCGTCTCCGGATCGAACCGCAGATTGTCGGCCGACGCCGCTGTCGGGGTCGCGAAGACGTTCGCGCTCAGGTCGGAACGATCGAGATTGAAGCCGCCCGCTTTGTACCCGCGTGCATAGGATGCGTACAACAAGGTGCTGGGTGTCGCCTTCCACGAGACCACGCCAGTCCCGGTGAACTGGCCTTCCTTGATCGCGGTCTTGGTAGGCACCCCGGTCAGCGCCGACGAAGTGTTGGCGGTGCAGGTCAGCGTGATGACGCCGCCGGCCAAAGTCGCCAGGGCTGGGTTCGCCAGCAGCGGACGCAGTGCCGCCTGCTGTGCCGGGCATGCAATATTGTTGTTGAGGAAGGTGGCATCCAGCGCCTTGCGCTCGTTGGTGTAACGCAGCCCGCCGGTTACGCTCAACGTATCCGTCAGCCGCACGATATTATGCGTGAAGAACGCGAAGTTGCGACTGGTCTGGTCATAGACATCGCGGATGCTGCCGACGTTCCTGACGGTACTCAGCCGGTCTATACCGGCACCGAGCAGCGCCGAACTGGCCACCGCGGTCGCCGGCGCGACGCCGGCCGCGATCTGCGCCTGGGTCAATCCACCCAGCACGGCGGCCCGCGCCGTCGTCCCGGGTGCGACAAGATTGGTTCCCAGGCAACCGGGATTGGCCTGATTCTGTAATGCCGCGTTCGGGTTGATCGTGGCCACGATGCGGCATGCCGCGAAGGGTCCATATTGATCGCCGAACAGGAGATTGTCGACGACCTCCAGATTTTCATGGGCATAATATCCGCCGATCAGCCAATCGACCCGCGCATCGAACAGCGACCCGCTGAGGCGCGTTTCCTGGCTGAACGTATGGAACTGGCGATAGGCGTTACCGTCGTCCGCGCGGTAGTACAGATCGACGTTGCCGTAATCCAGATCGAGAGCGCCGCCGGCCGTGTACTCGCGATAGGCGGATATGGAGATCAACTGCATGCTGCCGATGTTCCAGCGGATCCGCGCGGACCCACCATAATCGGTCGTCAGATTGGCATAGGCACGGCCCGGCGTCTGCGCGATCAGCCGGTTGTACGGATCGCCGTTGCTGGGCAGCACGCCGCCCAGGCGTTGCAGGATCGGAACGATGCGGTTCTGTGCCGCGATCGCGAAGTCGCCGGGTACGCCGGGCGTCGGGTCCGTTTTTTCGCGTGTATCGACGTAGACCGTGCCGCAGCACTTCTCGTCCCGCCGGGTATAATCGCCGATCAGGCGCAAAGAGAAAGCGGTGGTCGGGTTGAACAGCAACTGACCACGAACGAAATAGCGGTTGCGATCGTTGTATCCCGTCTTGTTCACGACGTCGTACAGATATCCGTCGCGCTTGCTGGCGGCGCCGTCGATGCGGAACGCTAATACGTCCTTGATGATCGGCCCCGTCAGCGCGCCTGCGATCCGCTTTGCATTGTAATTGCCATAGGTTGCCTCGCCATAGCCGCCGAATGTGAATTGCGGATATTTGGTGTAGATGCTGATCGCACCTGCCGACGAATTGCGTCCGGACAGGGTGCCCTGTGGACCGCGCAGGATTTCAATCCGCTCGACTTCACCGATATCGTTCAGCCCCACGCCGGTGCGGCTGCGATACACGCCGTCGATGAACACCGCGACGGAGCTTTCCAGACCCGGATTGTCGCCCACCGTACCGATGCCGCGAATGCGGGCCGTCGTATTGGCTTCGGAACCGGTCGACGTGACCAGCAACGACGGCACGAGCTGCGTAAGCTGGCGAATGTCCGTCGCGCCCGAATTCTGCAAGGCTGCGGTATTGAAGGCACTGATGGCGATAGGGACACTGGACAGCCGTTCTGACCGGCGGGTCGCCGTGACGACGATGTCGGAGCTGTTGGTCGGTTGTTCCGGCGCGGGCGCCGCACCCGGCGTCGCCTTGCTCCGCGTTTCGACGCCCCTCAGGTCTTGTGCGGAGCTGGGCGACGACAGAGCGATGATTGCGGTGGCCGACGCAAGATAGACATGTTTGCGCACGCTGTTTTCCTCAGGCAGTTATGTTCTGCCGGCGCGCTAATTGATCCAAGATACTTTCTGGTTAACGGCGCGCTTACCGTCCCGGCTCGTTTCTGACGCGCTGACCTGTCGCTCAGACGATCTCGAACAACCCCGCCGCGCCCATTCCGCCAGCCGTGCACATCGACACCACGACGTAGCGCACCCCGCGTCGGCGCCCTTCGATCAGGGCATGGCCAACCAGCCGGCTGCCGGTCATGCCGAAAGGGTGCCCGACCGCGATCGCGCCCCCGTTCACGTTGTACCGATCGGGATCGATGCCGAGGTGATCGCGGCAATACAGGCATTGCGAGGCGAACGCCTCGTTCAGTTCCCACAGCCCGATGTCGGCCACCGACAAGCCGGTGCGGTCGAGCAGCTTCGGGATCGCGAAGATCGGGCCGATGCCCATTTCGTCCGGCTCGCATCCCGCCGCCTGGAACCCGCGATACACGCCCAGGATGGGCCGACCCTCTGCCTGCGCCGTTGCGCGATCCATTACCAACTGGCACGACGCGCCGTCGGACAATTGGCTGGCGTTGCCCGCCGTCACGCTCGTGCCGGCGCCGCTGAAATCGCCGCCCGGCCACACCGTCTTCAGTCCGGACAGCGCGTCTGCCGTCGTACCCGCCCGGATGCCTTCGTCCTGCGCGATCGTCACCGTCTCGCTGCCGGTGCGCGCGCCCGCCTTGTCGAACAGCGCCCGCTCAACCGTGATCGGCACGATCTCGTCGGAAAATGCTCCGCTTTCCAGCCCACTGGCCGCACGCTGCTGGCTCGCTGCGGCATAGGCGTCCTGCGCCGCGCGGCTGATGCCATAGCGATCGGCGACGATTTCCGCGGTTTCGATCATCGGGATATAGGCCGCCGGCACCGCGTCGACCACGCTGCGATTGACGAAGCGAGGCGCGTCCTTCGTCACGGTGTGGCTGATCGATTCCATGCCGCCGGCCAGCGCCACGTCGATTTCGTTGCAGATGATCGATCGCGCCGCCAGCGCCACCGCGGTCAGGCCGGACCCGCATTTGCGATCGAGCGTAAAGGCCGGCACCGAATGCGGCAGCTTGCCGGCGAACACGCCCATGCGCCCGGCGTTGCCGCCCTGCGTCCCCCATTGATTGCCGACGCCCCAGAACACTTCGTCGATCCGCGCCGGATCGATGCCCGCGCGGTCGACCGCGGCGTTCATGACGTGGCCCGCCAGCACCGGTGCCTCGGTCGTGTTGAACGCGCCGCGATAGGCTTTGCCGATGGCAGTCCGCGCAGTGGAAACGATGGCGGCTTCGCGCATGGCAAGATCTTTCGAAGATGAGGTATGGCTGTTTAGGCGCTGGCGGTCGAACAGGGAAGGGGGCGTGACCGGGCCCCCCGATGCCGCTACGACGTTCGGCATGACCATCGAAACCCGCCGCGACGGCCATGTCGCCATCGTCACGTTCGCTCGCGGACCCGTGAACTTCGCGGATCAGGCGCTGATCGAGGGGATCGGCGCCGCGTTCGCGCAGGCGGATGCCGATCGCGATGTGCGCGCCATCGTTCTGCGGTCCGAAGGACGGGTCTTCTGCGCGGGCGCGGATCTGGCCAATGCCAATCCGGTTGCCGCCCCGCAGGCGGCGGGCACGCGCAATCCCTTCTACGTCGCCGCTGCCGCCCTGTTCGCGGTGCGCACGCCGGTGGTCGCCGCGATCCAGGGCAGCGCGGTCGGCGCCGGCCTGGGCCTGGCGCTGGTCGCCGATTTCCGCGTGGCATCGCCGGATGCGCGCTTCGTCGCCAATTTCGTCCAGATCGGCTTCCACCCCGGCTTCGGCATCTCCGCGGTGCTGGAGCGCGTGATCGGCCGTCAACGCGCGCTGATGATGGCGCTGACCGCGCGGCGCATCCGGGGCGAGGAAGCGGAGGGTTGGGGATTGGTCGACGTCCTGGTGCCACAGGCCGGTCTGGACGCGACGGCGCTCTCGCTGGCGCACGAGATCGCGAGCGGCGCGCCGCTGGCGGTCGCGTCGACGCGGCGGACGATGCGCGGTGACCTGCACGCCCTGGTGCTGGCGCAGACCGACCATGAGCTGGCGGAACAAGCATGGCTGCAAAAGACCGCCGACTTCGCCGAAGGGGTCAAAGCCGTCGCAGAGCGGCGACCGGGTCGGTTCGTGGGCGAATAAGATCGCGCCATCGGCCCCGCGGCTGTTTGCCCAGTTGTCGCGTTCCTTCGGGGGACGCGTTCAGAAGAACGTGTCGATCACGTCCAGGCACCGGTAATCGTCATCCATGACCAGCAGCTGCCGCCATTTGTCGAACGTGAGGCAGGGGTGGGAGATGTCGAAGCCGATCATGTCGCCGACCAGCAGATCGGCGTCGTCGGGCACCGTCAGATAGGCGTGCTGGTCCATCATGCCGCTGATCGCCCAGCCGCCAGGCACCGTCTGCGGCGGGGTATCGCGGCCGGGGCGGTGGTGTAGGATCGGCATCGGCAATCCGGCGTCGAACGCGACGTCGCGCTTGCCCATCGTCATCACCGCACGGCCTGGTTCCGGGCGCGATTGGACGCAGGCCCATATCTGCAAGGCCGCCAATAACCCGCCCCGCATCTTCGCGGCGATCGGATTGCGCGCCAGGATGTCGCGCTGCGCCTCGCGGTAGAGGCCGCCGTCGTGGCTCAGGTAACATCCGGGACGCAGCACGACCTCGACGTGCAACGCCGGATCGGCGCGTGCGAATTCTTCGGCGACGACATCGTACCAGGCGGAGCCGCCGCCGGACAGGATCGGACGTGCGCGGTCGAAGCCGCCCGCCGCCGCGATGTCGGCCAGCGCGGCAACGCCGCGGCGTAGATAGGTGCGTATCTCCTGCTCGTCGGACAGCACCCCTTCGTACAGCTCGATCCCGGCCAGACGGACATGCCCGCGCCAGGCGACGATGGCTGCCAGCGTCTCAGCCTGCTGCGCCGCATCGCGCACGCCGGTGCGATAGCCGCCCTGGTCGCGCGTCGGTGCGAGTTCCAGCAGCACCTCGATCGCTCGCCCGTGTGCCATCATCGCGGCGCCCAGTTGCGCGACGCCATCGGCCGAATCGACGATGCCGATGATCGTGACCGCGGGATCGGCGATCAGGTCCGCGACGGTCGTCAGATTGGCGCGGCCGACCAGCTGGTTGGCGATCAGGATGCGCGTCACGCCGTGGACGGCGGCGACATGCGCCTGTTGCGCGGTGGCGACGGTGATGCCCCATGCTCCTGCGTCCAGCTGACGTCGGAACAGCGCGGGTGCCATCGTCGTCTTGCCGTGCGGTGCGAGGTTCAGCCCGTAGGCGTCGACGAAGCTCTGCATCCACCGCAGGTTATGCGCGATCCGCGGTTCGATCAGCACCGCGGCGGGAAGCGAGACATCCCCCGCGAGCAGTGAGATGCCCGTGCCGACGGGGCGGCCCTTGGCGAATTGATCTTCGAACATCGTGGTGCGTGGTCCCGAACGTTGCCGTTTCGCCACTTTGCTTATTGCATAACGCGACAATGCCAAAGTAATACCAGGCATGGACCGTGCCGAACGGCCGGAGGGAAATCGTGTGGGCGCGCTGGACTGGATCATCGTCGGCGCCACCGTCGCGGATGGAAGCGGCGAGCCCGCATCCTTGCGTGATGTCGCAGTGAAGGACGGCATCATCATCGCCGTCGCGCCGCCGAACACGCTGACCGATCACGCCGGCGTTCGCGTCGAAGCGGACGGACTGGTGCTTGCGCCCGGCTTCATCGATGTCCACACCCACGACGATCTGGCCGTCATCCATGATCCGCAAATGCTGTCGAAGCTGTCGCAAGGCGTGACGACCGTCATCGTCGGCAATTGCGGGATCAGCGCGGGTGCGGGCGTGCTCCGGGCAGGGGACGTACCGGCAGACCCGATGACCCTGCTGGGGAGCGCGGATCGTTTTCGCTATCGGGATTTCGCCGCTTATGCCGCCGCGATCGCCGCCGCGCGTCCAGCCGTCAACGTCGCCGCGCTGGTCGGTCACACCAGTTTGCGCGCCGTGTATCTCGATCGGCTGGACCGTGCGGCAACGCCGGGCGAATGCGTCGCCATGCACGCCGATCTGGTCGCCGCCTTGCAAGCGGGGGCGATCGGCCTGTCGACGGGGTTGGCATATGCGAATGCCGCTGCTGCGCCCTCCGACGAGGTCGAGGTGCTGGCGACTGCGCTCGGCCCGGCGGGCGGGCTGTATGCTACCCATCTGCGGGACGAGACCGCCGGCATCCTCGACGCCCTCGACGAAGCGTTCGCGGTCGGGCGTCATACCCATAGCCCGGTGATCGTGTCGCACCTGAAATGCGCCGGCGCGGCCAACCACGGCCGGAGCGCAGACGTGCTGGCGGCGATCGACGCGGCGCGCGCGGGGCAGCCGATCG
>DASTLZ010000187.1:0-4550 GCA_035714425.1 Sphingomonas sp. | reverse complement strand
AAATCCGCGCGGTGCCGCGATCAGCAGGTTCAGCACGGGCTTGGTGTAAGCGGGCGGGGGCACGGTCTCGATCACGGGGGTATCCTTACACGGCGGGCCTTACGCGATTGCTTGAAGGCCGCAAAGCCGGTTATGGGGCGCACCTGTCTGAACAAAGGTATGCGTCGCCCGTGAAAGCTCCCCTTCTCGCGCTCGGTCTCATCGGTCTAACGGTCGCCGGCTGCGCCAAGCGTGGAGAGATCGACGCCACGGGCGGCATCACAGCCGTCCGCTCCGCGTGTCCCGTCGTGGGCTTGCCCGCCGGCACCGGCGACGTCACCCTGTTCACCGCACCGGGGAGCACCGATGCCGCCGCGGTCGACGTGACGGCGACGATGACGAACGTGCGCGGCACCTGCAACGACGCCGTCGATCCGATCGCCACGACCGTGACGTTCGAGGTTCGCGCGGTGCGCACCGCGACGGCCGCACCCCGCGACGTCACCTTGCCGTATTTCATCTCGATGGTCCGCGGCGGCACGAACGTCGTCGCCAAGCGCGTCGGCCAGGTCGTGGTCCATTTCGACGCGGGTCAGGCGCGGGCGTCGGCGACCGGCCAGGTCACCGGCTACGTCACCCGCGCCGCCGCCAGCCTGCCGGATTCGGTGCGCGAGGAAATCACCCGCAAGCGCAAGGCCGGCGACGAAGACGCCGCGACCGATCCACTGACCCGGCCCGAAATTCGCACGGCCGTGTTGCGCGCGACGTTCGAAGCGCTCGTC
The DNA here is from genome assembly GCA_035714425.1 of Sphingomonas sp. Taxonomy (GTDB): domain Bacteria; phylum Pseudomonadota; class Alphaproteobacteria; order Sphingomonadales; family Sphingomonadaceae; genus Sphingomonas. Next base: position 3,789 of record DASTLZ010000187.1, on the reverse strand, counting down.
GGGTTTCAGCTGACCGACGCGCAATTGCGGTATAACGCCACGCGCTGACGCATATTGCTGCGACGCGGCGATTGACTCGCGCTGACGGCGCGGTCACACCGGCAGTCGTCGATGGCGGGAAACCGGCATGGCAGCGTGCGGGAGAGAGCCCTTGAATGGGCCGCCGAAGGAGCAACCGCCCCGGAATCTCTCAGGCAAACGGGACCGCGCGCTGGCTCGACACTCTGGAAAGCGGATGCGCTTGCAGCGCGTCCCACCGAAGGGGTAACCTCGGGCGCGCGCCATGCGGCGATCGTGCGGGGGAAAGCTCTCAGGTTCCGTGACAGAGGGGGTTCGTATAATACGGCCGGCGCCATGTCGGCTGCGAACCTTTATCGCCGGAGTCCAGGTCTTGAGCGACACACCCAGCGCAGACATTGCCAGCGCAGACATTGCCAGCGCAGACATCGCCCGTCGCGATAGGGACGACGCAGACGGCGACGCGATCGAGACGCAGGTGCTGCCGCTCGACGCATGGCACCGGGCGCGCGGCGGGCGGATGGTCGAATTCGCCGGCTATCACATGCCCGTCCAATATGATGGCATCATGGCCGAACACCTGTGGACACGTGAGCACGCGGGGCTGTTCGACGTGAGCCACATGGGTCAGCTAGTCTTTACCGGCCCCGGGGCGGCGGCCGCGCTGGAAACGGTGCTGCCGGGCGATGTCGCCGGGCTTGGCGAAGGGCGCATGCGCTATTCGCTGCTGCTGGCGGAAGATGGCGGCATCCTCGACGATCTGATGGTAACGAAGCTGCCGGCGGGCCATCCCTTGGCGCCCGACGTTGAAGGCACTACTCATGACCGGGGAGCGGGCGACGCCTTCTACATGGTCGTCAACGGCGCCACCAAATATGACGACATCGGCTATCTGATCGATCAATTGCCCGATGCGGTGACGATGAACCTGCTGGACGATCAGGCGCTGCTCGCGGCGCAGGGGCCGGAGGCGGTGACCGCTCTCGCGCGCCTCGTGCCCGGGATAGAGCGGCTGGTGTTCATGACGGCAGGCGCGTTTGCATGGCGGGGCCATCCGCTTTGGATCAGCCGATCGGGCTACACCGGTGAGGACGGGTTCGAGGTTTCGCTGCCCGGCGACGCCGCCGAAGCGTTCGCCGACGCGCTGCTCGGTCAGCCCGAAGTGAAGCCCATCGGCCTGGGCGCGCGCGATTCGTTGCGGCTGGAGGCGGGGTTGCCGCTCTATGGTCACGATCTCGATCCCGGCACCACGCCCGTCGCCGCCGATCTGGGCTTTGCCGTGTCGAAGCGTCGCCGCGAGGCCGCCGATTTCGCCGGTGCCGCCCGCATCCTCGACGAACGCGCCAGCGGCGCCGCGACGAAGCGCGTCGGCCTGTTGATCGAGGGGCGCCAACCGGTGCGCGAAGGGGCCAGCGTGGTCGATGCCGACAACGCGCCGATCGGGCGCATTACCAGCGGCGGGTTCGCGCCCAGCGTCGGCGCGCCGATCGCGATGGGCTATGTGCCCGCCGCGCTCGCTGCACCCGGCACCGCGCTTCGCGTGTTCCAGCGGGGCAAGCTCCACAGCGCCACCGTGGCCCCCATGCCCTTCGTTCCCCATCGCTACGTCCGCAACATTTGACCTGGAAAGGCCCGCCAGATGAGCCGTTATTTTACCGAAGACCATGAATGGATTGACGTCGATGGCGACATCGGCACGGTTGGCATCAGCGAATATGCGCAGAGCCAGTTGGGCGACATCGTGTTCGTCGACGTGCCCGAGGATGGCAAGGAACTGACCAAAGGCGACGAAGCCGCCGTGGTCGAATCGGTAAAGGCCGCGTCAGACGTCTATTCGCCCGTTTCCGGCACCGTGCTGGAAGGCAACAGCGACCTTGCCGACGAACCCGCGCTGGTCAACAGCGACCCCGAAGGCGACGGCTGGTTCTTCAAACTGACGCTCAGCGATCCCGACGAACTGTCGGAATTGATGAACGAAAGCGCCTACGACGCCTTCGTCGCGAAACTCTGACACGGTCGGCCCGCCGCCCCGCGGCGAGAGACCCTAGCACCCGCCTCCAGGACTAAGCCATGCGCTATCTGCCCCTGACCGACACCGATCGCGGTGACATGTTGCGCGTCGTCGGCGCCGGTTCGATCGACGCTTTGTTCGTCGACGTGCCTGCGGAGGCACGGCTTGATGGCCCGATCCGCGGCCTGCCGAACCATGCGTCCGAACTCGCCGTCGAACGCCACATGACCGCCCTCGCCCGCAAGAATGTGGTGGCTGGCGAAGTGCCGTTCTTCCTGGGCTGCGGCGCGTATCGCCATCACGTCCCCGCCAGCGTCGATCACCTGATCCAACGGGGTGAGTTTCTGACCGCCTACACGCCCTATCAGCCGGAAATCGCGCAGGGCACGTTGCAGATGCTGTTCGAATTCCAGACGCAGGTCGCCCGGCTGCTGGGCACCGATGTCGCCAATGCGTCGATGTACGACGGATCGACGGCGTGCTGGGAAGCGATCGTGATGGCGCGGCGGATCACCCGGCGGGGCAAGGCGATCCTGTCGTCCGGGCTGCACCCGCATTACGTCTCCGTCGCGCGGACGATGGCCAAATATACCGGCGACGCGCTGGAAACGTCGGCACCGGAGCTGATCGCGGAGACCGATCTCGACCGTTTGATCGCACAGGTCGACGACACCACCAGCTGCGTCGTCGTGCAATATCCCGACATCCTCGGCCGCATCGCCGATCTGCGCCCGCTGGCCGATGCCTGCCACGCGAAGAAAGCGCTGCTGATCGCGGTGGTGACCGAGCCCGTGGCGCTGGGCGCGATCGTGTCGCCGGGCGAAATGGACGCCGACATCGTCGTCGGCGAAGGCCAGTCGATCGGCGTCGGCCTGCAATTCGGCGGGCCTTACGTCGGACTCTTCGGATGCAAGGACAAATACGTCCGCCAGATGCCCGGCCGGCTGTGCGGCGAAACCGTCGACGCAGACGGCCGCCGCGGCTTCGTGCTGACGCTGTCGACCCGCGAACAGCATATTCGCCGTGAGAAAGCGACGAGCAACATCTGCACCAATTCCGGGCTTTGCGCGCTGGCCTTCTCGATCCACATGACCTTGCTGGGCGAAGCCGGCCTGCGCGCGCTGGCGCAGACCAATCACGCCGGCGCGGCGGCGGCGGCGAGGCGGCTGGCGCAGGTGCCCGGCGTCGACCTGGTCAACCACGGCTTCTTCAACGAATTCACCCTGCGGCTGCCCCGCGAAGCGCGGCCCGTCGTGCGCACCCTTGCCGATCGCGGCATCCTGGCCGGCGTATCGCTCGGCCGGCTTTACCCGGGCGAAGCCGCCCTCGCCAACGGCTTGGTCGTCGCGGTGACGGAGACGACGACGAGCGACGATGTAGAGACATTGGCGACCGCCCTTCAGGAGATCCTGGCATGAGCATCAACCAGAGTGGCTGGCGCCCGGAAATGAATGCGTCGTCCGGCCGTGCCGCGCCGACCTTTACCGGTAACAAGGCGCTGATGCTGGAAGAGGCGCTGATCTTCGAGATCGGATCGACCGAAACGACCGGGGTGGATTTTAGCGTTCCTGCGAACGCAGGAACCCAGAATTCCGAGGGCGGCGCTTGTGGCTCTGTGCTCCTGCGTTCGCAGGAGCACACGCTTGGATCGCTGTTTCGTTCGAAACCCATCGGCCTGCCCGGGCTGTCGGAACCGGAGGCGGTGCGGCACTACACCCGGCTCAGCCGCCAAAATTATGCGATCGACCTGGGCCTGTTTC
>DASTLZ010000186.1:0-4698 GCA_035714425.1 Sphingomonas sp. | reverse complement strand
ACCGACTGGCTGTCGATGATGCCCGCCGTCGGCTCCGGCTTGCGGCCTTCCGCAACCCGGAGCCATGCCACCAGCACCGCATTGATGACATCGAGCAGGCCGTTGTCGCGCATCCGGTAGAAATGATACTGCACCGTCGTGAAGGGCGGGAAGTCCCTGGGCAACTGCGCCCACTGGCACCCGGTCGCAGCGATATACTGGATCGCATCCCACAGCGTCCGCGCCTTGTGCTTGCGCGGGCGACCCACCCTGGTGGTCCGCCTCAACAATGGCCGGACGACAGCCCATTCCTCATCGGTACAGTCGCTTGCATAACGCAGCCCGCTTCTGTCATGCTCGCGCCGAGCGGTTACGGTCCAGCCCATCTGATCCTCGTGGTCTTCGCAACCCCCGGTGAATCACAAGCTGCTGTAATCGCTCAACCTAATTTTCGGTCGGGCTCTAAGCAGCCCCTATCAGGCTGTGTCTGCGGCAACGGAGCTACAGCGGCTTGAACCGGGGCAGGAGCATTCTGGATTGTCGGCGCTGGCGCATTGGCCACCCCGATCAGAAACGTTGCCGCTAATACTGCATGGCGCTTTGTCACAGCAGCACCCTAGCCGCCTACGACGTGAAAATGGTAGAGATATGCGAGAGGGTAATCATACAGTTCTGAGCGATCCTTTCCCCCGTATCCCCACCTGCCCGGCTGGCGAATATGACACGCCTGCCCGACCTGCATTATCGCGCGTGGTTCTCCATCCCTGCATGAGGTGTCACAGTAGCAGGATCATCGCTGCTCGGGCTCTGTCCAGAATAACCTAACGAGCGTTTGACAAGTCTGAGATTCGAGACTGCGCCAGCAACTCATTTTCAAGACCGCCCGACCCATACCGCTCCGCCGCACCCCCCTAAGCAGCCACATCCTTGGCGAAGTTCACCGCCATCGTCATCAATTGCCCCAGCCGTTGGTCGAGCGTGTCGAAGCCGCGGCTGACTTCGTCGATCTCCGCGGCGACGCCTTGGGTGTCGCTGCGGATGGCGGCGATGGTGGTGGCCATCGAATCGGCGGCCAGCGCGGTTTGGCCGACGGCGGCGGTGATCGTGGTGACGATCTGCGCCTGCGCGTCCATCGCCGCCTGAATGCCGCGCGCGGAGGATTGCACTTCGCCGACGATGTCGCGGATCACGCCGTTGGCGTCGAGGGTCTGGCGCGAGGCCTGCTGGATCGCGGCGATCTGTGCGGCGATATCGTCGGTGGCGCGCGCCGTCTGGTTCGCCAGGCTCTTCACTTCCTGTGCCACCACGGCAAAGCCGCGGCCGGCGTCGCCGGCGCGTGCGGCTTCGATCGTGGCGTTGAGGGCGAGCAGGTTCGTCTGCCCGGCGATGTCGCGGATCAGGCGCAGGATCGATTCGATCGACTTGGCATGGTTCGACAGCGCTTCTGCGACCGCCACGGCCTGATCCGAACGATCGGCGGCGCGGGTGACGATGCGGGCGGTATCCTCCACTTCGCCGCGGGTCGCGTCGATCGCGCGGATCAGGCCAGCGGCGGCGTGCGCGGCTTCGCGCATCGCCGTGGCCGATTGTTCGGCGGCAGCGGCGACTTCGGTGGTTTTCGACAGCATGCCCAGCGCCGCACGCGACGTGTGGCCGGCGTGGCGGCGCAGTGCGCGGCCGTCCTCCGTCGTCGCGGTGATGGTGCTTGCGATGCCGTTTTCGAAATTGATCGACACGCCGTCGCGCCGCTGACGCGCCTCGCGCTGCAACAGCCGGCTGTAGAGTTCGGCGTAGACGTCGCATTCCAGCGAGCGGAGCCGGGTGAAGACGTCGTTCAGATGCTGGCGCTCCTCCTTCGAACAATCCAGCCGGCGGCCGAGGATCTCCAGCGCGAGCGACGCGCCCGCCGACGTGGCCGACAGGATCGCGGTCAGCGGTATGCCGGCGCAGAACGCGCGCGTCACCGCCGTTTCGGCAGCGATCGCCCAAGTCGAGGATCGCGGCATCGTGTAGCGCGCGTGCAGATAGGCGACGTCCAGCGCATCGATCGCGTACCGGCCCGCGCCGGCGGCATCCGGCCCGCACAGGCACCATTGCGCGACATGCCGCTCCGCGATCGATGCCGCTTCCGGCGCCATGATCGTCCACATCCGCGCGCCGGTTTCGAGATCGGCGGTGTCGAAGCCGAACAGGTGCAGCCGCTGCGGCAGATCGATCGCGAGCGCGAGGTCGCCGGCCGGGGTGGGGTCATCGGTCCGCAGGGGGTTGGTCACGGCGGCCTCGCACGGGAGAGATGATGAGATCGGCCTAAGGTGAAGTCGTAAAATGTAGCTTAATCAATGGTATAATAACATATGTTAGGCCGCCGTGGTGGGGGTGTTCGGCCGGTGATGCGCGATCACCATTGCGCAGATTATCGCGAACGCGCTTTTCGGCGATGGTCGATCGGCGTAGATACCCGGGCGTGGGTTGTCGCACGTTCCTGTCGCTGCCGATGTGCATCGCGCTCGTGGCGTGCGAGCCGGGGGTGCTGAATCCGGCCGGGCCGGTGGCGGCGGGCGAGCGGACCATCCTGCTCAATTCGCTGGGCATCATGCTGGCGATCGTCGTGCCGGTCATCGTGCTGACGCTGGTGTTCGCCTGGTGGTTTCGCGCGGGCAATGCGCGCGCGCGATACCGGCCCGAATGGACGTATTCCGGGCGCCTAGAACTGCTGGTGTGGTCGATCCCGGCGCTGGTCATCATCTTTCTGGGCGGGATCGCGTGGATCGGCAGCCACGAACTCGATCCGCCGCGCCCATTGGTCTCGAAGGTGCGGGCGATTCCGGTCGAAGTGGTGTCGCTCGACTGGAAATGGCTGTTCATCTATCCCGAACAGGGGATCGCCAGCGTCAACCGGCTGGTGATCCCGGCGGGTACGCCGATCAGCTTTCGCATCACGTCGTCCAGCGTGATGAACAGTTTCTTCGTGCCGCAACTGGGCAGCCAGATCTATGCGATGTCGGGAATGACCACGCGCCTGAACCTGATGGCCGATCGCCCCGGCCGGTTTCGCGGCATGTCCGCGCATTATAGCGGCAAGGGCTTTCCGGGCATGGCGTTCGCGACCGATGCGATGACGCCGGCCGATTTCGCGGGGTGGGTCGCGCGGGCGAAGGGCGGCGGGCCGGTGCTGGACGCCGGGGGTTACCGCGTGCTGCTCCGCGAGAGCGAGCGGGTGCGGCCGTATACCTATCGTGCGGTCGCGCCCGGCCTGTTCGACGCGGTGGTGCGCGCGGCGGGCACCCAATCGGGGCGCACCGCGGTTCATGGGCGGGAACGCTGATGCTGGGCAAGCTGGGCTGGGATTCGATTCCCTTCGACGAACCGATCCCGATCATGGCCTCCGGGGTCATCGCGATCGTCATCCTGGGCGTGGTGATCTGGGTGTGGCGGGCGGGCCATGTGCCATATCTGTGGCGCGAGTGGATCACGTCGGTCGATCACAAGCGCATCGGCGTGATGTATTGCCTGCTGGCCGGCGTGATGCTGTTGCGCGGGTTTTCCGACGTGCTGCTGATGCGCGCGCAACAGGCAGTGGCGGTGGGCAATCCCGGCTTCCTGCCGCCCGACCATTTCGATCAGGTGTTCAGCGCGCACGGCACGATCATGATCTTCTTCGTCGCGATGACGTTCATGATCGGGCTGATGAACTTCGTGCTGCCGTTGCAATTGGGGGTGCGCGACGTTGCGTTTCCGACGCTGAATTCGGTGAGTTTCTGGCTGACCGCCAGTGGCGCGTTGCTGCTGAACATCAGCCTGGTCGTGGGGGAATTCGCCAAGACCGGGTGGGTCGTCTATCCGCCGCTCAGCGAACTCCGCTATTCGCCCGGCGTCGGCGTCGATTATTATCTGTGGGCGGTGCAGATTTCGGGGGTCGGCACGCTGCTGAGCGGGGTCAACCTGGTCACCACCATCCTGAAGATGCGCGCGCCGGGCATGGGCTATACCCGGATGCCGATGTTCTGCTGGACGGCGCTGGCGACCAATCTGCTGATCGTCGCGGCGTTCCCGATCCTGACCGCGACGCTCGCGATGCTGACGCTGGATCGGTATCTTGGCTTTCATTTCTTCACCAACGATGCCGGCGGCAACCAGATGATGTTCGTGAACCTCATCTGGGCATGGGGGCATCCGGAAGTCTATATCCTGATCCTGCCCGCGTTCGGCATATTTTCCGAAGTCGTTTCGACGTTCTCCAGCAAGCCGCTGTTCGGATATCGATCGATGATCCTCGCGACGATGGCGATCTGCATCCTCAGCTTCATGGTGTGGCTGCACCATTTCTTCACGATGGGGGCGGGGGCGGACGTCAACGGGTTCTTCGGGATCACGACGATGATCATCGCGGTGCCTACGGGCGTGAAGGTCTTCAACTGGCTGTTCACGATGTATGGCGGGCGCATCCGCTTCACCACGCCGATGCTGTGGTCGGTCGGCTTCATGGTGACGTTCGTGATCGGAGGGATGACCGGCGTGCTGCTCGCCGTGCCGCCGGCCGATTTCGTGCTGCACAATTCGGTTTTCCTGGTCGCGCATTTCCACAATGTGATCATCGGCGGCGTGCTGTTCGGCGCATTTGCCGGGCTGACCTATTGGTGGCCCAAGGCATTCGGGTTCCAGCTCGACGAGACATGGGGCAAGCGCGCCTTCTGGCTGTGGATCACCGGCTTCTATGTC
>DASTLZ010000185.1:0-5512 GCA_035714425.1 Sphingomonas sp. | reverse complement strand
GTGGCGGTGCGCAGCCGCAATTGCCCAAGGGCTTCGAGACTTTCATCAAGAAAAAGTAACAACCGGTTTAGAACGAAGGATTATATTACATGGCAATCAGCATTCGCCTGTCGCGTGGCGGCTCCAAGAAGCGTCCTTATTACCGCATCGTCGTAGCCGACGCGCGTTCGCCGCGCGATGGCCGCTTCATCGAGAAGATCGGCAATTACAACCCGCTGCTGGGCAAGGACGACGAGAAGCGCATCGTTTTGGACGCCGATCGTGCCAAGCATTGGCTGGGCGTCGGCGCGCAGCCGACCGACCGCGTCGCCCGCTTCCTGGACGCCGCCGGCGTGCGTGAGCGGCCTGCGCGGGCCAACCCGAACAAGGGCAAGCCGGGCGAAAAGGCGACCGAGCGCGCCGAAGAGCGTGCCGAGAAGCTGAAGGCCGAGGAAGAGGCCAAGGCCGCAGCGGCGGCAAAGCCGGCGGCCGAGCCCGCAGCCGAAGCCGCAGCAGACCCTGCGGACGCCGGCGCGGAATAAGCATCCGATGGCTTGGTCGTGCGTTCTGTCTGGGCGCCCCGCAATTGGCAGGGACATCCTGAAAGGACCGCACGACCATGCCCGATCCCCGGACCTCGGACGATGACGACGCCACCAACCAGGGGGTCTCGACCACGGACCCCGCCGAAGGTGCCGACGACGCCCCCGCAGGCGGCGAGGATTCGCCCGATACCTGATGCCCCGGCCGCGGCGCCGGCCAGCGACGCGCTGGTCCTGGCCGTCGCGATCGGGGCGCATGGCATCGCCGGAGAGGTCCGGCTGAAGGTGTTCGCCGAAAACTTCGAGCGCTACACCCGCTTCAACGGCGGTGCCCTGACGCTGAAATCCGCACGGCACGGCAGCAACGGCACGATCGCGCGCTTCGCCGAAGTCGCGGATCGCAATGCAGCGGAGGCGTTGCGGGGCACCGAATTGTCCGTCTCACGCGACGAGCTACCGCCGCTGGGCGAGGGCGAATATTACCACGCCGACCTGATCGGCCTGCCCGTACTCTCCACCGCGGGCGAGGCGTTAGGCCGTGTCGTCGCGGTCGAGAATTTCGGGGCGGGCGACGTGATCGAGATCGAGCGCGAGGGCGGCACGCGCTTCATGGTGCCCATGCGCGCCGATGCCGTGCCGACCTGGTCGACCGATGCACTGATCGTCGACGCCGCTTTCGTCGAATAGCCGCCAGGACGCGCAGCGGCGTCAGCGTCGCAGCGGGCGTCGCTCGCTCAACAGGTTGCGGATGGTCGTGGCGGCAACGCCGGCTTCGCCCATCGCGTGGCTGATCTGGTCCAGCCCCTTGACCACATCGCCCGCCGCGAACAGGCCGGGAATAGTCGTGCGCTGATGGTCGTCGACTTCCAAGCACCCGTCTTCGCTGGCGCGCGCGCCGGCCGCGACCGCCAGTTGCGATCGAATGCGCGATCCCAGTGCGGGATAGACGCTGTCGAAATCCATCCGGCCGGCCGCTGTGTCGCAGGCGATCCGATCCCCCTCTATCGCCCAGCCGCTGCAGGGGCCGTCGACCCGCGCGACATCGGCATCCTCCAGCGCCTGCGCACAGGCGGGGTCGAGGTCGAGCGTTCCTTCGGGCGCGATCAGCGTCACGTCGCGGGTATAGCCGCGCAGGAACAGCGCTTCTCGCATGCCATGATCGCCCTGGCCGACGATGCCGACGCGCTTGTCGGTGACTTCATAGCCGTCGCAGATCGGGCAATAGCGCAGCAATCCGCGAGCGAGCGCGGCATCGTGGAGATCGTCGGCCATCGCAGCAGGGCGGTGGTTCACGACTCCGGTCGCCAGCAGCACGGTGCGTGCACGATAGCGGCTCTGATCGGTGACCACGACGAAATCGTCGCCGTCGGGCTCGATCGCCGTCACCGCCACGCCTTCGCGGTGCGCGCCATAATGCTCCGCCTGGGTCAGCATGCGGGCGAGCAAGTCCGTCCCCGCGATCCCTCCCGGATAGCCGGCGTGATTATGGGTGCACGGGATCATCGCCGCGCGGCTCGATCCGCAATCGAACAGCCGGATCGAGAGGTGGAAGCGCGCGAGATAGATCGCCGCCGTCAGCCCCGCCGGCCCCGCCCCGATGATGATGCAATCGTCCATCGGCCCGTTCATCTTCCTTGCCCTTCTCTCTTAAAGTATATACAGGCTGTGCATACGGAGGGTCCGATGAGCAGGGAATACAGGGCAAAGGTCTTCAAGTCGGGAAATTCGGTCGCGCTGCGCCTGCCCAAGGCACTGGGGCTGAACGACGGGGACGAAATGGTGTTGCGTGAGGAACACGGGAAATTCGCCTTCGAACCGGCGCCGGTCGAACGCAAGACGATCGACCTGACCGGAATCTGGGGATCGTGTCCGGGCCTGAAGCCGCTGACGCGCGAGGAGCGTATGATGGAACCGCGCGACCTGGATTGGGAGGGAAAGCTGCTGCCAAAGTGACGGAGCCGCAATTCATGCTGGATGCCAATTTGTGCATCTACGTGCTTCAGGGCGCATCTCCGACGGTTCGTGATCGTCTGGAGAGACATGCGCCTGGAGCGGTGGTGACGTCTGCGATCGTCTATGCCGAGGTCATGCGCAAGATCGATCCGGCCGATCGCGCCGAATACGCCAACGCAGCGGCGTTCTTCTCGATCATTCCCGTAATGCCGTTCGATGCGGCCGCGGCGCTGATCTATCGGGTCGTGCCATTCCGTCGCGGCAGCTTCGATCGCCTGATCGCGGCGCATGCGCTGGCGCTCGACCTGGTTGTCGCGACCAATAACGAAAGCGATTTCACCGACGTCCCCGGCCTCCGGGTCGAGAATTGGACCGTGGCATGACAGATGCCCTGTGGCTCGTTCTGTTCCCCGTGGGCGTTGCGGCGATGGCGGGCGGGATGCTGGCATGGCTGCGCCCGAAATGGTCGACCCGGCGGACGACGCTGATGGCAGCTCTGCCGCTGCCGACGCTTGGGGCGCTCGTCTGCCTCGTCATGTTCGGTAGCGCCTTGCTGACGGACAAGGAGAAGTGCGGCGTAGACGCTTGCGGCATGTTGATGATGTTTTCGCTGATCGGGCTAGGCTACGCCGCAGTCGCGGCTGGACTAGGCGCAGTGATAGCCTTTCTGCTCAAGCGGACCTTGATGCGGCGATGACCTTCCGCGCTACCGTACTCACCCTCTACCCCGATATGTTCCCCGGTCCGCTCGGCGCGTCGATCGCCGGGCGGGCGTTGCGCGAGGAACGCTGGGCGCTGGAGGCGGTCAACATTCGCGACTTCGCGACCGACAAGCATCGATCGGTCGACGATACGCCGGCGGGGGGTGGCGCGGGGATGGTGCTGCGCGCCGATGTGGTTGCGGCCGCGCTCGATGCACAGATCGACGGCAGACCCGTCCTCGCGATGACGCCGCGCGGCGCGCCGCTGACCCAGGCGCGGGTCCGCGATCTGGCGGCGGGGGAGGGCGCGATCATCCTGTGCGGCCGGTTCGAAGGGTTCGACGAACGGCTGTTCGATGCGCGCACGATCGAGGAAGTGTCGATTGGCGATTACGTGCTGTCCGGTGGGGAGATGGGCGCGCTGGTGCTGCTCGACGCTTGCGTCCGGCTGCTTCCCGGCGTAATGGGGGCGGCTTCGAGTGGGGACGAGGAGAGCTTCGAAAGCGGCCTCCTGGAATATCCGCACTATACCCGACCCGCTACGTGGGAAGGGCGCACGATCCCGCAAGTGCTGCGATCGGGGGATCATGCGGGCATCGCGGCCTGGCGCAAGAGCCGGGCCGAGAGCGATACACGGCTAAGGCGGCCGGACCTTTGGGAGCGCCACGTCGGCGTTCGGGTCGGTCGCCCTCTGGCGCGCAGCGACGACGACTAGGGACGTGACGACGATGAACCTGATCCAGACGCTCGAAGCCGAGCAGATCGCCAAGCTGACCGCGACGCGGGCGATCCCCGAATTCCGCGCCGGCGACACACTGAAGGTCGGTGTGAAGGTGGTCGAGGGCGAACGCACCCGCGTTCAGAACTACGAAGGCGTGTGCATCGCCCGCTCGAACAAGGGCATGGGCTCCTCGTTCACCGTGCGCAAGATGAGCTTCGGCGAAGGTGTCGAGCGCGTCTTCCCGCTGTTCTCGCCGAACATCGATTCCATCGAAGTGGTCCGCAAGGGCGCCGTGCGGCGGGCCAAGCTGTATTACCTGCGCGGTCGCACAGGCAAGTCGGCGCGGATCGCCGAGCGCCGCGACACGCGTCCGGCCAAGGGTACTGCCCCCGCCGAGTGATCGCCCGAACGCGGCGATACGTACGTCAGGAAAAGGGCGCGGGGGGCAACTCCCGCGCCCTTTTCGTGTGTGGGCTTTACGGCGCGCGAACCCCCGGCGATAGGATGCCGACCTGCTTCGATGCAGGGCGGAGGTGTGGATGCGCATATGGTGGTTCGGGCTGATCTTGGCGGCGACAGGAAGCATGGCGATGGCCGCTGATGGGGAGGGCGATAAGCGCGCCGCCGAAGGCGCGCCGCCCGCCACCCGCGCGGCGCCGGCGGAGACGCCGCTGACGCTGAAGGCGGTGTTCGGGCCAGTCGAGCTGTCCGGCCGCCAGCCACGCGCCCTGCGCCTGTCGCCCGACGGCACGCTGCTGACGTCGCTGCGCCCGCGTGCCGACGACCGCGACCGGTACGACCTTTGGGCGCACGACACCCGCACCGGCAAGGACCGGATGCTGGTGGACTCCAAGGCGATCGGCAGCGGCGCCGCGCTGAGCGAAGCGGAAAAGATGCAGCGCGAGCGCGCGCGCATCGGCGCGTCCAAGGGCATCGTGGCATATGATTGGGCGCCGGACGGCCGCTCCATCCTCGTCCCGCTCGACGGGCGCCTGTACCTGGCGTCGCTCGACGGCAAGGTGCGCGCGCTGCCGCAGACCGATGACGCGCTGAACCCCGTCGTCAGCCCGCGCGGCAGCTTCGGCAGCTTCGTGCGCGACCAGAACCTGTTCGTCCTGCCGATCGCCGGCGGCACGGCCCAGGCGCTGACCACGCAAGGGGCGGGGACGGTCCATTTCGGCGAGGCGGAATTCGTCGCGCAGGAAGAAATGGATCGCCGCACCGGATATTGGTGGTCCCCCGACGAACGCTTCGTCGCGGTCGAGCGCTTCGATGAGACGCCGGTGCACACCGCGGTGCGCGCGGCGATCGGCGCGACGGGCACGAAGGTGTACGAACAACGCTATCCCGCCGCGGGCACGCCCAATGCCCTGGTCGAGCTGTACGTGATGAAGCCGGACGGCACCGGGCGGGTGAAGGTCGATCTGGGCGGCGATCCCGACATCTATCTTGCGCGGGTCGATTGGCTGCCGGACGGCTCCGCGTTGCTGGTGCAGCGGCAATCGCGCGACCAGCAGACGCTGGACATGCTGCGCGTCGATCCCGCGACGGGCAAGGCGCGCGTGCTGTTCACCGAACGCGCGGGCAAGCGCAGCTGGCTGAACCTGTCCGACGCG
>DASTLZ010000184.1:0-4237 GCA_035714425.1 Sphingomonas sp. | reverse complement strand
CATCGAAAAACCGTTCGAAGCCGCGCGCCTGCTGCTGATGGTGGAACGCGCGACCGAAACGGAGCGGCTGAAGCGCGAAGTCGCGACGCTGCGCGCGGCGGTGGGGCGCGACCCCGACCTGACCGGCAGTTCAGGGGCGATCAACAACGTGCGTGCGACGTTGAAGCGAGTCGCCGCGACCGGCAGCCGCGTGCTGCTCGTCGGGCCGGCAGGGGTCGGCAAGGAAGTGGCGGCGCGCCTGCTCCACGGCTGGAGCAACCGTGTCGAAGCGCCGTTCATCGTCGTCAGCGCGGCGCGGATGACCCCGGAGCGCGTGGAGGAGGAATTGTTCGGGGTGGAGGACGCGGGCGACCTCGTCCGTCCCGGCCTGCTCGAACAGGCGCATGGCGGGACCTTGTTCCTGGACGAGATCGCGGACATGCCGATGGCGACGCAGGCGCGCATCCTGCGCGTGCTGACCGATCAGAGCTTCACGCGCATCGGCGGCAAGCGCATCGTGCGTGTCGACGTGCGCGTGGTGTCCGCCACGTCGCGCGACCTGACCAACGAGATCGCCGAAGGGCGGTTTCGCGAGGACCTGTATTACCGCCTGAACGTGGTGCCCGTGCCGATCCCGGCGCTGGCCGATCGGCGGGAGGACATCCCTGCACTGGTGCAGCATTTCGTCGCGCATTATGCCGCGGAGCGCCGCGTGCCGACGCCCGAGATCGCCGAGGATGCGATGGTCGCGCTGCAATCCTACGACTGGCCCGGCAACGTCCGTCAGCTTCGCAATGTCGTGGAGCGCACGATCATCCTGGCGCCGGGGGACCGCATCGGCAGCATCGATCTCGATCTGCTCCCTGCCGATGTTCTGGGCGACCAGGGGGATCGCGGGACGGGCGGTGCCTCCACGATCATGGGCGCGCCGCTGCGCGAGGCCCGCGAAGCGTTTGAGCGAGATTATCTTCGCGTTCAAATCAGGCGTTTTTCCGGGAACATCTCTCGCACCGCCAGCTTTATCGGCATGGAGCGTTCCGCGCTGCACCGTAAACTAAAGCTGTTGGGCATCACCGAATCCAAGGACGAATAACCGCCGCCGCACTGGACGCGGGCATGCACCGTTCATAGATTGGCGGCGCCAGCGATGGCACTCCGACGCCGGGAAACGGCGCAACAGCGGAACGAAGGCTTCCGCCAATAAAAGGGCTAGCTGCATGGCCGACAAATCCGGGTCTCTCCAGGACCTGTTCCTCAATTCGCTCCGCAAGTCCAAGATCCCGGTGACCATGTTCCTGGTCAAGGGCGTGAAGCTGCAAGGCATCGTCACGTGGTTCGACAATTTCTCCGTGCTGCTACGCCGTGACGGTCAATCGCAGCTGATCTACAAACATGCCATTTCGACGATCATGCCGGCCGGCCCGATGGATGTGGCGGCTTTGGTCGAAGCGGTGGGAGAAGCGCAGCGCAAACAGCCGTTGTTGCAGGAAATATTCCTGAACGCGGTGCGCAAATCCGAAACCGCGGTCACCATGTTCCTGGTCAACGGCGTCATGCTGCAGGGGCAGATCGCCGGCTTCGATCTGTTCTGCATGGTCCTCCAGCGCGAGGGGATGGCGCAGCTGGTCTACAAGCATGCGGTCTCTACCATCCAGCCGGCCCAGCCCCTGAACCTGGCCGAAGAACAAGCGGGAGCATCGGAAGATTGACGATAGGGTTCGAACGCGATCGTGACGAATTCGCCCGCGGCGCGCGGGCGATCGTCGTGTTGCCCGACCGCGGCGATGCGTCGCGGGATGCGGATGCGCGCATGGCGGAGACGGCGGGTCTGGCGGCGGCGATCGGCGTCGAGGTGGTCGACCGAGTCGCCCTGAAAGTCCGCGAGCCGCGCGCGGCGACGCTGATCGGCAGCGGGCAGGCGGAGCAGGTGGCGGCGATGGTGCGCATGGAGGACGCCACGCTGGCGGTGTTCGATGCGTCGCTTTCGCCCATTCAACAGCGCAATCTGGAAACCGCGCTTGGCGCCAAGGTGATCGACCGGACAGGGCTGATCCTGGAAATCTTCGGCGAGCGTGCGGCGAGTGCCGAAGGGCGACTGCAAGTCGAACTCGCCCATCTGGATTACCAGGCGGGCCGGCTGGTGCGCAGCTGGACCCACCTAGAACGCCAGCGCGGCGGTTTCGGCTTCCTGGGCGGACCGGGCGAAACGCAGATCGAGGCCGATCGCCGGCTGATCCGTGATCGCATGGCGCGCCTGCGTCGGGAGCTGGAACAGGTGACGCGCACGCGCGGGCTGCACCGCGATCGGCGCCAGCGTGCGCCGTGGCCGATCATCGCGCTCGTCGGCTATACCAACGCCGGAAAGTCGACGCTCTTCAATCGCCTGACCGGCGCGGATGTCATGGCCGAGGATTTGCTGTTCGCCACGCTCGATCCGACCCTGCGCCAGATCGCGCTGCCCGGCATCGACAAGGCGATCCTGTCTGACACGGTCGGCTTCGTGTCCGATCTGCCGACCCAGTTGGTCGCCGCATTCAGGGCGACGCTGGAGGAAGTCGTGTCGGCCGACTTGCTCATCCACGTTCGTGACATCGCCCATCCCGACAGCGAAGCGCAACGCGCCGACGTCGAGACGGTGCTGGCGGAGCTGGGCGTCGCCGAGACGACGCCGCGGTTCGAAGTGTGGAACAAGCTCGACCTACTGGATGACGACACGCAAACCGAATTGACCGGAGAAGCGAGCCGTCGTGGCGACGTCGTCGCGGTATCGGCGCTGAACGGGGAAGGAGTCGACGACCTGATCGAGAAGGTCTCCGCGAAGCTGACCGCGGGACATCGCCGTTATCGCATCGCGCTCCCTGCTGGCGACGGCGCCGGCGCGGCGTGGCTGCATGCGCATGGCGAGGTTCTGGGCAGTGTCGTCGATGGGGACGAAGCGTTGTACGACGTTCGGCTATCGGAAGCCGATCATGATCGTTTCAGCCGCCGCGACGCTTGACCGCCGACCACCAGGCTTCTTTCTGGTCAAGATCGAGCCCGACGAACGCGTCGCCCGCAGCCTCTTCCATTGCGGTGAACCGCCGTTCGAACTTGGCGTTGGCGGCGCGCAACGCGGCTTCGGGGTCGACGCCCAGATGCCGTGCCCAATTGACGACGGAGAACAGCAGGTCACCCACTTCCTCGGCCACCGCGTCGTCAGTGGCTTCGGCGATTTCGGCCAGTTCTTCGTCGATCTTTGCGCGCGGTCCGGCGACGTCGGGCCAGTCGAAGCCCACGCGGGCCGCGCGCTTCTGTAATTTTTCCGCGCGCGACAAAGCGGGAAGCGCAAGCGCCACGCCGGCCAGCGCGCCTGATCCCGCGCCACGTTCGGCCGCCTTGATCGCTTCCCATCCGGGGCTGGGCGCGTCACCAAAGATGTGCGGATGCCGCCGCTCCATCTTGTCCGCGATCGCGGTCGCCACGTCATCGAGCGCGAAAGCCCCGGCTTCTTCGGCGATGCGGCTATGGAACACCACTTGCAGCAACAGGTCGCCGAGTTCGTCCTTCAGCCCGCCCACGTCCCCGCGCGCAATCGCATCCGCCACTTCATAGGCTTCCTCGATCGTGTAGGGCGCGATTGACGCCCAATCCTGCGCCCGATCCCATTCGCACCCCGTTTCCGGATCACGAAGGCGGGCCATGATGCCGATCAGGCGCTCGATCGGGTTCGCTTGCTCTACCATGAGACGCTGTTAGCGACAGCGGCGGGACGTTGCCACTGTGGCGCGCGGGCCGCTACGGCAGACGCATGCGCCCCCGCATCACTGGCCCAGCAAACCGTATGCGTAAAACGTTGCACCGTCTTCGACAACTTCGCCGAGGAAGTGCAGGGCGGTGACCGTCTTGCCTGCCTCCGAATAGATCGCGACTTCACCGCCGCCAACATCCAGCCGCTTGTCGCTGCCGAACGTGACGATGCCATCGTTGTTGCTGTCGGAGATTTTGGTAGTGGTATAGACGCGGTCGGACGTGCCGAAATCGCGGATCGCATCCTTTTCGCCACGCGCAAGGGTGTCGAACACGAATACGTCCTTGCCCGCGCCGCCCCACATCGCATCGTTGCCACGGCCGCCGTTCAGCCGATCGTCCCCTCCGTTGCCGTACAAGGTATCATTGCCGCCGTTGCCGACGATCCGGTCGGCCAAGGCCGTGCCGGTCAGCGTGTCGACCAGCTCGCTGCCGATCAAGTCGTCGCTGGCCAGTGCGATGCGGACGATCT
>DASTLZ010000183.1:0-13599 GCA_035714425.1 Sphingomonas sp. | reverse complement strand
CCGGTGTCCTGGTGACGCAAGGGATCGGCGCGGCGGAGGCGCGGCGCGCGATGGCCGGATTTCTGAGGCGTCGCACGCTTGGCCGGCCGCACGTCACGCTCAAACTCGCCACCTCGCTCGACGGCTGCATCGCGCTGGCGTCGGGCGAAAGCCGCTGGATCACCGGCGCCGCCGCACGCGCGCACGCCCATCTCGAACGCAGCCGCCACGATGCCATCGTCGTCGGTCGCGGCACATTGATCGCCGACGCGCCGATGCTCGACGTCCGCCTCGCCGGGCTGGAGGCGCGCGCACCCCGCCGCTACGTGCTGTCCTCCGCCACCGACGACGCCGGCTTGCGCTGGCGCGACGGGGTCGTGGCGGATCGGATCGCCGATCCCGCTGCCATCGCCATGCTCCCCGCAGATCATGTGCTGGTGGAGGGCGGCGCCCGCACCGCCGCCGCATTCCTGACGCGCGATCTGGTCGATCGCCTGCTGCTGTACCGCGCGCCGATCCTGATCGGGGGTGGGGGCAAAGCAGCATTGGGCGACATCGGCCTGGCCGGCCTGGCGGCGGCGCATCGCCGCTGGGTGCGCACCGACATGCGCCAGCTTGGCAGCGACGTGCTCGAAGTCTACGAGCGCACCCGGGAAGGGGATTGAATGTTCACCGGGATCGTCACCGACGTCGGCCGTATCGCCCGCATCGAAGCGCGCGGCGACGCCCGCATCGTCATCGATACCGCCTATGACATGGCCGGGGTCGATCTGGGGGCCTCGATCGCCTGTTCGGGCGTGTGCCTGACCGTCGTCCACAAATCCCCGCCCGGCGCCGCGGGCTGGTTCGCTGTCGACGTGTCGGCCGAAACGCTGCGCCGCACCGCCGCCGCCAAATGGGTGCAGGGCGCGGCCGTCAACCTGGAACGCGCGATGCGGCTGGGCGACGAGCTGGGCGGACATATCGTGACCGGCCACGTCGACGGCATCGGCACCATCCAGGGCATCTGTCCCGAAGGCGATTCGCGCCGCATCGGCATCCGCGTCGATGCCGCCATCGCGCCGTTCCTCGCGCCCAAGGGGTCGGTGACGATCGACGGCGTCTCGCTGACCGTCAACGACGTGGTCGATGCCGATCGCGACGCGTCCGGCACGGCGCCGCGCACCACCGATTTCGCGATCAACCTGATACCGCATACACAAAGCGTGACGACGTTGGGCGATCTGTCGCCCGGCGAGGCCGTCAACATCGAGATCGACGTCCTCGCCCGCTACCTCCAACGCATGGACCATTATCGTGCAAAAGCCTGAACCGGCCCGCCTGCGTCACGGCTTCCTGTCGAGCCCGGAAGAGATCATCGACGAGGCCAAGAACGGCCGCATGTTCATCCTGGTCGACGACGAAGACCGGGAGAACGAGGGCGATCTGGTCATCCCGGCGCAGATGGCGACGCCGGAAAAGATCAATTTCATGGCCAAGCACGGCCGCGGCCTGATCTGCCTGGCGATGAGCAAGCGCCGGGTCGACGAACTCGGCCTGAACCTGATGAGCCGCCACAACGGCACGCGCCACGAAACCGCCTTCACCACCTCGATCGAGGCGCGCGACGGCGTGACCACCGGCATCTCGGCCGCCGACCGCGCGCGCACCATCGCCGTCGCGATCGACTCGTCGAAGGGCAAGGACGAGATCGTGACGCCGGGGCACGTCTTCCCGCTGGTCGCGCGCGACGGCGGCGTGCTGGTCCGCGCCGGCCATACCGAAGCGGCGGTCGACGTATCGCGGCTCGCCGGCCTCAATCCCTCGGGCGTGATCTGTGAGATCATGAACGAGGACGGGACGATGGCGCGGCTGGACGATCTCGTCGCCTTCGCCCAATTGCACAGCCTGAAGATCGGCACGATCCGCGATCTGATCGCCTATCGCCGCCGCTACGATCATCTGGTCGAAAAACGCGCGGAGATGACGTTCGATTCGCGCTGGGGCGGCCAATGGCGCGCGATCACCTATTTCAACAAGGCGACCGGCGACGAACAGGTCGCGCTGGTCAAGGGCCGGATCGATCCCGACGCACCGACTCTGGTGCGGATGCACACGCTGTCGATGTTCGGCGACGTGTTCGGCGAAGCCAACGCCCGCACCGGCCTGCTCTCGCGCTCGATGGAAGCGATCGGCGAGGAAGGATCGGGCGTCATCGTCGTCATCAACCGACGCATGCGCGACGGCGTGACCCGCTTCATCCAGCTGCGCGCGGAGGGCAAGGCCGCCGGCGCGCCCGAGTTGGAGGAACTGCGCGACTATGGCGTCGGCGCGCAAATCCTGACCGAATTGGGCGTGCAGGACATGGTGCTGCTCACCAACACCCACCACACGTTGGTCGGGCTCGACGGCTACGGCCTGTCGATCGTCGGCGAACGGCCCATTCCGAATGCGGGAGGCGAATGATGGCGCATGTGCTCATCGTCGAGGCGCGCTTCTACGATCACCTGAACGACATGCTGCTCGACGGCGCGCGCACTGCGATCGAGGCGGCCGGGCACAGTCATGAGACGGTGACGGTGCCGGGTGCGCTCGAAGTCCCTGCGGCGATTTCAATGGCGTCAGAAACCGCGAAATTCGACGCATTTGTCGCGCTCGGCGTGATAATTCGTGGAGAAACGTATCATTTCGAGGTCGTGGCCAACGAAAGTGCGCGTGGAATCATGGCACTTTCGCTGGACGGCCTGCCGATCGGCAACGGCATCCTGACGGTCGAGGACGAAGCGCAGGCGCTGGCCCGGGCGAAGCGCAGCGAAAAGGACAAGGGCGGCGATGCCGCGAAAGCGGCGCTGGCGATGCTGGCGCTGAGGACCCGGTTCGCCTGACGACCGCCCCCCCGTTTGAGCGGAGGGGCTTGCGTAAGCATCTCAGGCGGTTGCGTTTTCCAGCACGGGGTAATCGACATACCCTTCTGGTCCCTGGCTGTACCAGGTCCGCGGATTATCGGCGGCCAGCGGCGCACCGGTGCGCAGCCGCTCGGGCAGGTCGGGGTTGGCGATGAACGTCCGCCCGAAACTGATCGCATCGGCCACGCGGGCATCCAGATCGGCCTGCGCTGCCTCTAACGTCTTGTAATCAGAGTTCAAAATCAGCGTGCCCGAAAATGCGTCGCGGATCGCGGGCGACAATTTGGGCACATCGGTGCGGCCGAACGTCCCCTCCGGCCCCGGTTCGCGCAGTTCCAGGAAGGCGATGCCGATGTCGGACAGCGCCTTGGCAGCCGGCACGAACACCGCATGCGGGTTCGAATCGTCGACGCCTTGCGACTCTCCGTTCGGCGAAAGCCGCACCCCGGTCCGATCCGCGCCGGCCACCGACGCGACGCGCTCCGCGACTTCGCGCAACACTCTGATGCGATTCTCGGGACTTCCGCCATAGATGTCGTCGCGGTGGTTGGCGCCGTCGCGCAGGAACTGGTCGATCAGATAGCCGTTCGCGGCGTGGATCTGCACCCCGTCGAACCCGGCGGCGATCGCGTTGCGGGTGGCGCGTGCATAATCGTCGAGCAGCCGCGGCATCTCGTCCAGGGCCAGCGGCCGGGCGATCTCGAAATCCTGTTTGCCCTCATAGGTATGCGCCTGCCCCTCGGTGCGGGTCGGCGACGACGACACCGGCTGGCCACCGATGACTGACGAATGCACCTGCCGCCCCATGTGCCAAAGCTGCGCGACGATCCGCCCGCCCGCCGCATGGACGGCCTGCGTCACCGGCGTCCACGCCTCGACCTGCGCATCGCTCCACAGCCCCGGCGCGAACGGCCAGCCCAGCCCTTCGCGACTGATCCCAGTGGCTTCGGAGATGATGAGCCCGGCGCTCGCACGCTGGCGATAATAGTCGATCATCAGCGCGGTCGGCACCGCATCCCGATCGGCGCGCCCCCGCGTCAGCGGTGCCATCAGCACGCGATTGGGAGCGGCGATGGCGCCGATATGGATCGGCGAGAACAGGCTGGGCATCAAGGCGAAACTCCTGAGTGTCTTGGTGATGCCGAAGATGGGACGCCGCCGCGCCGCTTTCACCCAAGAAAAACTAGCACACGCCATTCCCCGACGCCGCCACCGGTTGCGCCGGCCGGGTCGCGGTTTCATGTGTAGAGCATGACCGATCCTGCTCCCGATCTTCCCGACTTCGCCCTCGACGACTTCACCCTGGACGAACTGCGGCCGCGCCTCGCCCCGCATATCGCCGCCAATGCCGCGTTCGATGGCTGGGGCGACGCCGCGCGGGACATGGCCGCGGATGCCCACCGCGTGGATCACGACGTCGCTCGCCTCGCCTTCCCCGGCGGCGCGGTGGACATGATCGACGCATGGTTCGCGCACATCGACGCCGCGATGCTCGCCGCCTTGCCGCCGCAGACGCTCGCCGCGATGCCGATCCGCGCGCGCATCGCCGCGCTGGTCGAGGCGCGTCTCGCCGCACTCGCGCCTGACCGCGAGGCATTGCGCCGCGCCGTCGCCGTCCTGGCGCTGCCCGCCAACGTCGCACGCGCCGCGCGACTTGGCTGGCGCTCCGCCGATCGCATGTGGCGCGCGGCCGGCGACACCGCCACCGATTACAACCATTATACCAAACGGGCGACGCTGCTCGCGGTGTACGGCACGACGATCGCCGTCTTCCTGGACGACGACAGCGAAGGCCAGGCGGACACCCGCGCCTTCCTGTCGCGCCGGATCGATGGCCTGATGCGCTTCGAAAAGGCCAAGGCGGGCTTTCTGAAGCGCACCCAGAACCGCCCCAGCCTGTCGCGGTTCGTCGGCCGTCTGCGCTATCCCGCGGCGTGAGCGCCTGTGCGATAGCGGGCCGATCGTGTTGCGAACGTCATTGATAATCAATCGCAACGCGTTTACATGGCGGACATGGCCAGCATCGTCAGTCTTGAGACCTTTCCGCGCCGTCAGCCGGCGACCGTGGCTGCGATCGACTGGAGCCGGCTCGCCCTGCCCGAAGCACGGCGCTTGCGCGAATTGGGCTTCGATGAAGGCGTATCGGTCGAAGTGCTGCACCGCGCTACGCTGGGTGCGGGGCCGATCGCGTGCCGGATCGGGCGGATGACCGTGGCGATGCGCCGCGCCGTCGCCGCCTCGATCCGCGTCGCACCGCTCGCCGGCTAAGATCGCCGCGCCGCCGATGCACGCAGCGCCGCTGGTCGCGCTGGTCGGCAATCCCAATGCCGGCAAGAGCGCGCTGTTCAACGCTTTGACCGGCGCCCGCCAAAAGGTCGGCAATTATCCCGGCGTCACGGTGGAGCGCCATTCCGGCCGCTTCGCGCTGGACGACGGCCGACCGATAGAACTCGTCGATCTGCCGGGCGCCTACAGCCTGGAACCCTCCAGCCCCGACGAGCGCGTCACCCGCGACGTCGTCACTGGCGCGCAGGCCGGCGAACGGCTGCCCGACGCCATCGTGGTCGTGGTCGATGCCGCCAATCTCGACAATCATCTGCGCTTCACGCTGCAATTGATCGCGCTGGGGCGGCCGGTCGTGGTCGCGCTCAACATGATCGACCTGGCGGAGCGCGACGGACTGACGCTCGATCCCGCAGTCTTGGCGCGAGAGCTGGGCGTTCCCGTCGTCCCGACCGTCGCGGTGCGCAAGCGCGGACTGGACGATCTGCGCGCGCAATTGTCGGCGCTTCTCGGCAACACGAGTACGGCCCGCCCCGATGCCGCTCCCGATCGGGGCAAAGTCGAGGATATCGTCGTCCTGCAACGCCGCGCCCGCGCCATCGCGCAGGCGGCAACGGTGGCGGAGACGCCGCGGCGCCGCTGGACGCATGCGCTGGACGCGGTCGCGCTGCATCCCGTCGCCGGGCCGCTGCTGCTGCTCGGCCTGCTGTTCGTCATGTTCCAAGCGGTCTTCGCCTGGTCCGAAGCGCCGATCGGCTGGATCGAAAGCGCGTTTGCGGCGATCGAATCGGCGGTGCGCGCCGGCGTGCCTGCGGGATTCATACGCTCGCTCATCACCGATGGCCTGATCGCGGGCGTCGGCGCGGTCGTCGTGTTCCTGCCGCAGATCCTGGTGCTGTTCCTGTTCATCCTCGTCCTGGAAGCCTCCGGGTACATGGTGCGCGCCGCATTCCTGATGGACCGGCTGATGGCGCCCGTGGGCCTGTCCGGCCGCGCATTCATCCCGCTGCTGTCCAGCTTCGCGTGCGCGGTGCCCGGCATCATGGCGACGCGCACGATCGACGATGAAAAGGATCGGCTGACCACCATCCTGATCGCACCGCTGATGACCTGTTCGGCCCGCTGGCCCGTGTATCTCATCATCGTCGGCGCCTTCATCCCCGACACGCGCGTGCTGCCGCTGGTCGGGTTGCAGGGGCTGGTGCTGTTCGCGCTGGTCCTGATCGGCGCGGCCAGCGCTTACGGCGTGGCGTGGGTATTCCGCCGCACGATCACCAAGGGTGCGTCGTCGGGCTTCATGATGGAAATGCCGAAATATCAATGGCCACGGGCAGGCGACGTGCTGCTGGGGCTGTGGCAGCGCGCGTTGATCTTCCTGAAGCGCGCCGGCACCATCATCGCGCTGACCACGATCGTGCTGTGGGCCTTGCTCAGCTTTCCCAAGCCGCCCGCGGGCAGCCCGGTATCCGCGGTGGATTATTCGATCGCGGGGCGGATCGCCAATGGCGTCGAAGTGCTGGTCAAGCCGATCGGCTTCAACCGTGACATCGCGCTGGCGCTGATCCCCGCGATGGCGGCGCGCGAAGTCGCGGTGGCGGCGATCGGTACCGTCTATGCCATCGACGATCCCGAAGGCGCGGGCGGGCAGCAGGCGATCACCGACAATCTGCGCCACCGCTGGAGCCTGCCGACCGCACTGGCGTTCCTGATGTGGTTCGTATTCGCGCCGCAATGCATTTCCACCATCGCGGTCACGCGGCGCGAGACGAACGGATGGCGATGGCCCGCGTTCATGCTCGCGTACCTGTTCGGCCTAGCCTATGTGATGGCCGGAATCACATATTGGCTGGCCGTCGCGCTCGGCCTGTAGACGGAGCGAAGAGATATGGCGGGTAGCGTCAACAAGGTCATTCTGGTCGGCAACCTGGGCCGCGATCCGGAAAGCCGCAGCTTCCAGAATGGCGGCAAGGTCGTCAATCTGCGCATCGCGACGAGCGAATCGTGGAAGGATCGCAATTCGGGCGAGCGTAAGGAAAAGACCGAATGGCATTCGGTCGCGATCTTCAACGAAGGGCTGGCAACCGTCGCGGAGAAATATCTGCGCAAGGGGTCCAAGGTCTATATCGAAGGCGCGCTCCAGACCCGCAAATGGCAGGATCAGTCCGGCGCCGACAAATATTCGACCGAAATCGTGCTGCAGGGTTTCAACAGCGTCCTGACCATGCTCGACGGTCCCCAGGGCGGAGCAGGCGGCGGGGGCGGCAGCCGTGGCGGTGACGACGACTGGGCCGGCGGCAGCGGCGGCGGCGGCAACGACTTCGGCCGGGGGGGCGCGCGGGGAGGCGCGTCCGGCGGGAGCGGCGGCGCAAGTGGCGGCAGTAACGCCGGCGGGCGGGGGGGATTCAGCCAGGGCGGCGGCTTTGCCGACGATCTGGACGATGACGTTCCGTTCTAAGAAGGGCCCGTTCTAAGAAAGGCCCGTTCTAAGAAAGGTCCTGCGCGATCTCCGTTTCTGCCACGTCGCCCGACACAACCATTCTCAATGCCCGCTGGCCCGTCGATGAGGCGGAGCGCGTCCGCGTGGTCGCGTCGTTCGATCGCGACACCATCCGCGAAGAAGGGTTGCTCGACGATCTGGTCGCCTTCGCCGCTGCCTTGTGCGACGTGCCGGTCGCGCTGGTCACGCTGATCGAGGACGAATATCAGTTCTTTCTGGCGCGGACCGGCACCGATCTGACGCAGACGCCCCGCAACATCTCGTTCTGCACGCACGCGCTGCATCGTCCGGAGATCATGCAGGTCCCCGATGCGACGCGCGACCCGCGGTTCGCCGAAAACCCGCTGGTCACCGGCGAGCCCAACATCCGCTTCTACGCCGGCGTGCCGTTGATATCGTCCGAAGGCCTGCCGCTGGGGACGATCTGCATATTGGACGTGGTGCCGCGACCGGCGGGGCTGTCGGCGTTCCAGCAGCAGGGCATGGACGTGCTGGCGAAAGCGGCGATGGCGAGGCTCGACGATCGCCGCTTCGCGCGCGAACAGCAGCAGGCGGACGCGCGCTCGCGCCAGGCGCTGGAGGAAAGCGATCTGCGCTTTCGCACCCTGGCCGACACCATGCCGCAGATGGTGTGGTCGACGCAGCCAGACGGCTTCCACGATTATTACAACGCGCGCTGGTACGAATTCACCGGCGCGCCCGCCGGCACGACCGACGGCGAAGGGTGGAACGGCATGTTCCACGCAGAGGACCAGGACCGCGCCTGGGCCTTGTGGCGGGAGTCGCTCGATACCGGCGATCCGTATCAGATCGAATATCGCCTGCGCCATTTCGACGGCACCTATCGCTGGGTACTGGGCCGTGCATTGCCGGTGCGCGATGCCGATGGTCAGATCACGCGCTGGTTCGGCACCTGCACCGACATTCACGAACAGAAATTGGCGTTCGAACAGCGGGAGATCATCAGCCAGGAGCTGAGCCACCGCATCAAGAACATCTTCGCGGTGATATCGGGCTTGATCGCCTTCGCCGCGCGCGGTCGCCCGGAATTCGGCGTGATCGCCGCCGATCTGCGCCAGCGGATCACCGCTCTGGGCCGCGCACACGATTTCGTGCGACCCCATAGCGCGCAGTCCCGTCCGACCGTGCGCCAGGACAGCCTGCATGGTTTGCTGGGAGAATTGTTCGAAGCGTATCAGCGTACCGACGCGCCGCGCATCCGCGTCGATGGCGATGATCTGGAAGTCGACGATCGGTCCGCGACGCCGCTGGCATTGCTGTTCCACGAACTCGCCACCAACGCGACCAAATACGGCGCCCTCTCACGCGAGGACGGGATGGTGTCGGTGGCTATCGGAGCTGGCGACACGGTGACCTTCGTCTGGCGCGAGACCGGCGGCCCGGCGATCGTCGACATCCCCACCGGCAGGGGCTTCGGCAGCCAGCTGATCGAACTGAGCGCGGTTCGGCAATTGGGCGGCACCGTGACGCGGGATTGGCACGCCGACGGCCTGGTCGTGACCATAACGGCGCCGGCGGCTTCGCTCAAACGCGCCTGATATGCCCGTCGGTCACCCACCTACCGGCGAAAATACCGATGCGCTGGCGTGCCGA
The DNA here is from genome assembly GCA_035714425.1 of Sphingomonas sp. Lineage (GTDB taxonomy): Bacteria > Pseudomonadota > Alphaproteobacteria > Sphingomonadales > Sphingomonadaceae > Sphingomonas. The sequence goes on along the minus strand of DASTLZ010000183.1, from coordinate 4,341 downwards.
CACGTAGAACGCACGTATTTCGCGCATTCTTGATCGGTCTCTCAACCTTTGGCGGACATCACGACCAGTTGATCGTCGATCGGCACGATGCCTTCGCCGGCCAATGCCGCAGCGGCCAGGATCGCGGCTTCGCTGAACGGCTTGCGGATATAGCCCAGCGCGCCCGGACACTCGCCGATCTGCGCGGGGTTGGCCGTCACGAACACGCAGCGCACACCATAATCGCGCGCCATCGCCGCTGCGATCTCCGGCCCGGTCGGGCCGTCGCGCAGGTTGACGTCGACGAAGGCGAAACGGCAATCCGGTGCGGCCGCCAGGGCGGATGCGCGATCGGCAGCGATCGCCGCCACGGCATAGCCCGCATCCGTCAGGATACGTTCCAGGTCCAGAGCGACGAAAATCTCGTCCTCGACGATCAACGCGGTCTTAGGCATCATGCGGATAACCCACGATCCTAATCCATGTTCCCCGACGATTTTTACAATTGTGCCTTCATGGTCCGCTGCAGCAGGAATACCGCATGTTCGGCCCGGGCGTTGGCCGCTGCACGCGAGCAGGTGCGGCCGTTCGCGAGGAACCATTCGCCTTCGACCGTGACGTTGCGCTCGGCCAGGAAGGCGCGGAAATCGTCGATGGTTAGATGGTGGATGTTGGGCGTGTCGTACCAACGCTCCGGCAACTGCGCCGTCACCGGCATCCGGCCGCCCCACAGCAGCGACAGCCGCACGCGCCAATGCGCGAAATTGGGGAAGCTGACGAAGGCACGGCGGCCGATGCGCAGCAGATGATCCAGCACGACATCGGGCGCGCGCGCGGTCTGCAATGTCTGGCTCAGGATCGCATAGTCGAAACTGCCGTCGGGATAGCCGCCCAGGTCGACGTCCGCGTCGCCCTGGATCACCGACAGCCCGCGCGCGACTGCGGCCGCGACGTTGGCGGCATCGATCTCCAGCCCGCGCGCGTCGACCCGCTTGGCGTCGCGCAGCGCCGCCATCAGCGCACCATCGCCGCAGCCGACGTCCAGCACCCGCGCACCGCCCGCGACATGGTCCGCGATCACCGCCAGATCGGCCCGCAAGCTCATGGCGCCACCCGCAATTGTTCGGCGAGGCCGGGCGCCAGCCGCTCCATGTATCGATCGGGTCGGACGAGCGGGTGAAAGCCCAGCGCGGCATAGACGCCGTGCGCGTCTGCGGTCACCAGCCCGACGCGGCGCATCCCGGCGAAGCGGGGATGGTCGACGAACCACGCCACCATCCGCCGGCCCAGCCCCTGCCCGCGGGCGCCGTCGTCGATCCACACGTCGGCGATCCAGGCGAACGTGGCATGATCGGTGATCGCCCGCGCAAAGCCGATCTGCCCGCCGTCGCGGTACGCGCCCAGGCAATGCGATCCGGCGATCGCCCGTTCGACGGTGTCGCGCGCGATCCCCGGCGACCAATAGCTTGCGCTCAGCCAGCCGTGGATGCGCGCCACGTCCAGCCGCGCCTCGTCGTCGTCCAGCTCGACGATTGTCGGCAGGGGAACGCTCATCGATCTCCCTTCAGAAATCCGTCGACGACCCGGTTCAGCTCCGGCGCCTCCAGCAGGAAGGCGTCATGGCCATACGGGCTGCTCAGCTCGACGAAGCTGACCGCGGCGCCGGCGGCGTTCAGCGCGTGGACGACGCTGCGCGATTCGGCGGTCGGATACAGCCAGTCGGTATCGAAACTGACCAGGCAGAAGCGCGTGCGCGTGCCGCGAAAGGCAGTGGCGAGCAGGCCGCCATGCTCCTCCGCCAGATCGAAATAATCCATCGCGCGGGTGATATAGAGGTACGAATTGGCATCGAAGCGATCGACGAAGGCGATCCCTTGATGCCGCAGATAGCTCTCGACCTGGAAATCGGCGTCGAACCCGAAGCTCTTGGCGTCCCGGCTTTGCAGGCGGCGGCCGAATTTCTCGGTCAGCCCGGCTTCCGACAGATAGGTGATATGCGCCGCCATCCGCGCCACCGCCAGCCCCGCGGCGGGTGCTTCGCCGCCATAATATTCGCCGCCGCGCCAGTTCGGATCGGCCATGATCGCCTGCCGCCCGACTTCATGGAACGCGATGTTCTGCGCGGTGTGGCGCGCGGTCGATGCGATGACCACGGCGTTGCGGACGCGATCGGGGCACGTCGCGGCCCAGGACAGCACTTGCATCCCGCCCATCGATCCGCCGACTACCGCGCGCAACGTCGCCACGCCGAGATGATCGAGCAGCAAGCCTTGCGCGCGCACCATGTCACGGATGGTGATGACGGGAAACGCCATCGCCCACGGCGCGCCGGTGGCGGGATCGACGCTCGCCGGCCCCGACGATCCCATGCAACTGCCCAGCACGTTGGCGCAGATCACGAAATCGCGCGCCGGATCAATTGGCTTGTCCCGCCCCACCATGCGCGTCCACCATCCCGGCTTGCCGGTGCGGGGATGCGCAGATGCGACATGCTGGTCGCCGGTCAGGGCATGGCAGATCAGGATCGCGTTCGAAGCGTCGGCGTTCAGACTGCCATACGTCTCGTAGGCGACCTCGACCTGCGCCAGCCGCGCGCCTCCGTCGAGCGCGAGCGGCCCGAGCATCGCGCGGCGCGCAAGGCCGAAACGCTGGTCGTCAGACATGGCCGCGCTCTAGGACGCACACCCGTAAACGGCAATGCCTACCCGGCCCGCGCGCCCTTCCGCCCGCCCTTCCGCCCGCCAGCGTACCCCGCTATGGCGCGGGGCATGACCGCACCCGCTCCAAAGCCCTGGATAGTGTCGATCGCGCCGTATGTGCCCGGTCGCTCGACCACCGACGACGGGCGCGTCGTCGCCAAATTGTCGTCGAACGAAAACCCGCTGGGCACCAGCCCGGCCGCGTCGGCCGCCTTCGCTGCCGCCGCCGCCACCTTGGCGCGCTATCCCGATGCCGCCGCCGCCGATCTGCGTGCCGCGATCGCCGATGCGCACGGGCTGGATGCGGCCCGCGTGATCTATGGCACCGGGTCGGACGAATTGCTGCATCTGGCCGCCGGTGCCTATGCCGGCGTCGGCGACGAGATCATCCATGTCCGCTATGGCTTTGCGGTGTACGACATCGCCACCAGGCGGGTCGGCGCAACGCCGGTGGTCGTCGCGGACCGCGATTATGCGACCGATGTCGACGCGATCCTGGCCGCGGTCACCGACCGGACGACCGTCGTCTTCGTCGCCAATCCCAACAATCCCACCGGCACGTTCACGCCGCGCGCCGACATCGCACGGCTGCACGCCGGGCTGCCGCCCCACGTCCTGCTCGTCCTCGATCAGGCCTATGCCGAATATCTGGACCCCCAGGAGGACGATGCGGGACTGGCGCTGGCGATGACCGAAGCCAATGTGCTGGTCACGCGCACCTTTTCCAAGATCCACGGGCTGGCCGCAGAGCGGATCGGCTGGGGCTATGGCAGCCCGCAGGTGATCGACGCCCTCCACCGCATCCGCGCGCCGTTCAACGTGACCCATGCCGGGCAAGCCGCGGCGATCGCCTCCGTCGCGGACACCGCCTTCGTTCAGGCGACGCGCGCGCACAACGACACGTGGCGCGGCTGGTTCGAACAGGAAATCGCGCAATTGGGCAATGCCGGCTTGCGCGCCGTGCCGTCGAAGGCCAATTTCGTGCTGGTCACGTTCGAAGGCGCGCTGAGCGCAGAAGCGGCGTATCACGGCCTGATGGACGCCGGCTATATCGTCCGCTGGCTGCCTGGACAGGGCCTGCCCAACGCACTGCGCATCACCATCGGCACGCAAGACGAGACGCGCGGCGTTGCCGCTGCGCTGCGCGCGCTGGTCGAGCACGCCTGATGCTGCCGTTCGCCCGGGTGGCCGTGATCGGCCTCGGGCTGATCGGCTCGTCGGTCGCGCGGGCGGTGCGCGCGACGATGCCGACGGTGCATCTGACCGGGCATGACGCCGATCCCGCGGTGCGCGACACCGCGGTCGCGCTGAACCTGTGCGACGACGTGGCCGACACCGCCGGCGCGGCGGTGATCGATGCCGATCTGGTCGTGCTGTGCGTCCCCGTCGGCGCGATCGGTGCGGTCGCTGTGAATTTCGCCGCCGATCTGCCGGCCGACGCGATCGTCACCGATGTCGGCAGCTGCAAGGCCGAAGTCGCCCGTGCGCTGAGCGCTGCCCTGCCCGGCATCGCGATCGTCCCCGCCCACCCCGTGGCCGGCACCGAACGCAGCGGCCCGGACGCGGGCTTCGCCACGCTGTTCCGCGGGCGTTGGTGCATCGTCACGCCGGTGGAGGGCACGTCCGATGCCGCGGTGGAGCGCGTCTGCGAATTCTGGCGCCG
>DASTLZ010000182.1:0-11813 GCA_035714425.1 Sphingomonas sp. | reverse complement strand
AGCCCGCTCCCCCTCCCGGCCACACAGCAGAGTATCGTGTGGGCGGCCGGGAGGGGGAGCGGGCTGGCACCGCGAAACGCGCCACAGCGCGTTTCCAAACAGTCTCTTACACAATCCGCCCTGCGTGATCCCCCTCCCCGTGGCGGGGAGGATTTTGCGATCCGGCTGGGGTTTCGGCAGATCGACGGGTTTCGGGAGGAATGGGCAGGCCGGATCGTCGAACACGCGCCGTTCGCGAGTATCGAGGATCTCGCGCGGCGTGCCGATCTGCCGCAGCGTGCGCTGGGGCTGCTGGCCGATGCCGATGCGTTGCGTTCGCTGGGCAAGGACCGGCGCGAAGGGGGGTGGGAGGTGCGGCGCACGCCGCCCCGGCAATTGTCGCTGTTCGCGGCGGCACAGGCACCCGAACTGGGCGCGGAGCCCGACCCGCAGCTGCCCGCCATGCCGCTGTCCGAACAGGTCGCGGCCGATTACCAGACGACGCGCCTGTCGCTCAAAGGCCATCCGATGGCGTTCCTGCGCGAGATGTTCGCGCGTGAGGGCATCCTGTCGAGCGCGCAGGTCGATCGGGCGAAGAATGGCCGCCGCGCGCGCGTCGCCGGCATCGTCCTGGTCCGCCAGAGACCGGGCAAGGGCAATGCGATCTTCGTGACGATCGAGGACGAGACCGGGGTGACCAACGGCCTGATCTGGGCGCGCGATTTCGAAGCCAACCGGCGCGACGTGATGGCGGCGAGGCTGCTGGTGCTGGACGGCGTCATCCAGCGCAGCGAGGAAGGCGTCGTGCATGTGATGACCGCACGCGTGCAGGATCGCACCGCCGAACTGGCACGGCTGTCGCAGGATCACGTCGTCGAACCGCGATTGAGCCGTGCCGACGAAGTCCTCCATCCTCAACACCCCCGCACCCGCGACGGCGGGGAGACCCTGCCGCTATCCCCTTCCTCCCACCGCCATCCGCGCGATGCCCATCCGCTGCGCCGCATCCTGCCCAAGTCGCGGGACTTCCATTGACGGCCCCGCGGCCCCAGATAGGATCGACGAGACACGTAAGGAGCGACATTTGGCTACGCTGGGCATGACGCAGGATCAGAAGGGCGCGGTGGAGACGTTCCGCCGCGACGTGGTCGAGCCGTCGATGACGCGCCTCGTCATCATCGATTTCTGGGCGGAATGGTGCGGGCCGTGCAAGGCGCTGACCCCGGTCCTGGAAAAGGTGGCGGCCGATTATGCCGACAAGGGCGTCGTTCTGGCCAAGGTCGATACCGACAAGAACCAGTTCATCGCCTCGCAATTCCAGATCAAGTCGATTCCCACCGTCTATGCGATGTTTCAGGGGCAATTGGTCGCCGATCTGACGTCCGCACGCACCGAATCGCAGGTGAAGGCGATGATCGACCAATTGTTGAAGCAATTGCCGATCGCATCGCCCGCCGCCGACGCGCAGGCCGAGCTGGAGCCGCTGATCGCGATGGCCGAAGAGGTGCTGGACGAAGGCGATGTGGCGCGCGCGCTGTCGATCTTCGACCAATTGTTCGACATGGCGCCCGAGCATCCAGCCGTGCTGTCCGGCCGTATCCGCGCACTGGTCGCCGCGGGTCACCTCGACGAAGCCGATGCCGCGGTCGCCGATCTGCCCGCGGACATCAAGGACGCCGGGATCGACCGCGCGAAGGCCGCGCTGGCGCTTGCCCGCAGCGCGCCGGCCGTCGAGGATTTCGCCGGCCTGGCCGCCGAAGTCGCCGCCGATCCCGACGATCACGAAAAGCGTTTTCAGCTTGCCGCCGCGCAGATGGCGGCGGGCGACCGCGACGCCGCGGCGGACAATCTGCTGCACATCGTCGCGGCCGATCGCGAATGGAACGCGGGCGCGGCGCGCGCGCAATTGCTGACATTGTTCGAAGTCGTCGGGCTGATGGACCCCTGGGTCTCCGCGCAGCGGCGGCGATTGTCCGCGATCCTGTTCGGATGACCGTCAGGCTTTCCGTCTTTCCGCTGCCCGGCGCCTTGCTGTTTCCGCGCATGCATTTGCCGCTGCACATCTTCGAGCCGCGTTACCGCGCGATGGTGAGCGATGCGATGGCGCGTGATCGGCGGATCGGCATGGTCCAGCCGCGGGGGGCGGCCGAGCGCGGCGAGCCGGCGCCGCTGTACGACCTGGGCTGCGTCGGCCGTATCGCCGAAGTCGAGGCGATGGACGATGGCCGCTACAATCTGGTGCTGGAGGGCATGTCGTTGTTCCGCATCGTCCGCGAACTGGACGTGACGACGCAGTTCCGTCAGGTCGAGGCCGACCTGCTGCCCGGAATCGCCGACGATGCCCTGTCGCTGGGCCGCCGCGCTTCGCTCGAAATGGAATCGCGGCGGTTCGCCGAGGCACAGGGCTATGCCGTAGACTGGGACGCGGTGGCGCGGCTGGACGACGAATCGCTGGTCAACGGCATCGCCCAGATCGCGCCGTTCGACGCCGCCGCCAAACAGGCGCTGCTGGAGGCGCCGGACATCGAACAGCGCGCCGAACTGATCGTCCAGCTGATGCACTTCTTCGGCCGCCACGATGGCGAGGATCGGGTGACGTTACAGTGAGCGCGCCCGGCGCGCTCGACCCGTGGTTGCTCGAACGCCTGGTCTGCCCCGCCACCCGCACCCCCCTGCGCCACGATGAAGCCGCGGGCGAGTTGGTCTCCGATGCCGCGGGGCTGGCCTATCCGATCCGTGAGGGCGTGCCAGTGATGTTGGTGGAGGAAGCGCGCCGTTTGACCGAGGTGGCGTGACCACTCTCCCTGTGCCTCATCGACTTTCACTGCCCTGATGTGAGAGGTGCCTGCACCAGGCTCGTCCCTGGCGTTAACGCAAGCGCGCCGGCCCCGTGGCTGAGGTTCAGATCGCCAACCCTTGCAACAATCTGGGCAGATCACCCGCTTCGCCGCGGGCTTCGGCCATGAAGCGGTTTTTCAGGGGGGGGATGGCGTTGACCGTGGCGATGCCGAAGCGGCGGACCGCGCTGGCGGTCTTGCCGGGGATGCCGAACAGGCGGGTCAGGGTGTCGGTGGCGGTGGCGACCATCAGCGTGTCGAGCCCGCGCCAGCGCTGGTAACGATCGAGCAGCGCCGCGTCGCCCAGGTCGAGGCCGAGGCGTTTGCCCTCCACCAGCACTTCCGCCAGCGTCGCGACGTCGCGGAAGCCCAGGTTCAGGCCCTGGCCGGCGATCGGATGGATGCCGTGGCCGGCGTCGCCGACCAGCACCAGGCGCTGCGCCGTCATGCGCGCGGCATGGTGGAACCCCAGCGGATAGCTGGCCCGGGGCGAAGCGCCCGACAACGCGCCGAGGAAGCCGCCCATGCGCGCGTGCGCTTCGGCCAGGAACCCGCGGTCGCCCAGCTTCATCATGCCGGCCGCGTCCTTGGCATCGACGGTCCACACGATCGCGGAGCGGTGGCCTATGGCGTCGTCCGGCAAAGGCAGCAGCGCGAACGGGCCGGCGGGGTAGAATATTTCGAATGCGACCGATTCGTGCGGGCGTTCGTGATGGAAGGCGCCGACGATCGCGGCGTGATCGTATTGCCAGCGCGCCACCGCGATGCCCGCCGCCGTGCGCGTGGGTGAATTGCGGCCTTCCGCCGCGACGAGCAACGGCGCCGTGACCGTCGTACCGTCGTTGAGGGTCGCGCGTACACTCTCCGCGTCGCGCTCCACCGCGACGGCGCGGGTCTTCATGCGCAGGTCGACATGCGAGTCGGCGACAGCGGCGTCGAACAGGGTGCGACGCAGGATGCGGTTTTCGTACATCGTGCCGAGCGCGCCGTCGTCGGCGTCGGGAATGAAATCGAGCCGACCGGGAAGCAGGCCGTCGCTGACCCGGATGCCGGCGATCGCGCATCCCTTGCCGGCCAATGCCGCGCCGATGCCGATCGCGTCGAGCATGCGCCCGCTGGCGCTCGCCACCGCCGACGCGCGCCCGTCGAATTCGGGCGCCAGCGTCACCGCCGGATCGGCGGGATCGACGACGACGCAGGTGATGCCGTGGGCGCCGAGCGCGATGCTGAGGGTCGTGCCGACGAGTCCTCCGCCAAGGATCAGGACGTCGGTGTGCGCGTGGGGGGTGTGCGTGTGGGGTGCGCGCGCGTGGGGGGTGCGCGCGTGGGGGGTGTGCGTGTGGGGTTGCGCCATGCGCGCTTCTCTACGCGCCCCGCGTGCCGCTGCCAACTTGACGTCGCGCGTCGCAAGGAGGATGAACCGACGAGAACATTCCAGCATCCAAAGGACGATGGCGATGGCGAGCCGGGCGCAGCCTGCCTTGTGGCGCGAGACGGTGAAGGCGGGGGCGGTACGCAGCGGCGCGGTGATCGCGGCGTGCGCGATCTTTGCCGCGACCATCGCGCTCGTGCTGGCGCTGGCCAGTTACAAGGCGAGCGATCCCGCGATCAACACCGCGTCGGGCGGCGACGTCCGCAACCTGCTCGGGCTGCCGGGGGCGTGGATCGCCGATCTGGCGCTGACCCTGCTGGGGCCGGCGGTGGCGTTGCTGCTGCCGGTCGGGCCGATCGTCGGCATGCGGTTGTGGCGCGATCTGCCGGCGGGGCGATGGGGGCGGATGCTGGTGCGCGCCACGTTCGGCGTGGCGCTGATGGCGAGTGCGCTGGCGTTCGTATCGGGCACCGCGGTGCTGGCATTGCCCGCCGGGTGGGGCGGCGTGATCGGATTGTCCGTCGCCGGGCTGGTGCGGTTCGGGTTCGCGCAGGCCAGCCAATTGGCGCAAGCGCCGCTGGTCTCCACCATCGGCGTCGCGGTGAGCGGCGTCGTGGCCGGCGTGGCCGGGGTGATCGTGTGGAGCCGCAGCCTGGAACTGGAACTGCCGGCGCGCGACTGGCGCCTGCGCCGCGCGGCGCGCGAAGGCGACCCGGACGGCGTCTTCGACGACGAGCCGCTGACCCTGACGCGCAAGCCGGTGGAGCCGCGTGCGGCGGTGGCCCCCGATCCGCGCCCCGCGCCCGTCATCGCCGATCGCCAGACCGCGCCGTCGGCGGCGAAACCGCGGTCCCAGCCGCGGCTGGACCTGCGCGACCATTACACCCTGCCGTCGATCGACCTGCTTGCCCGCCCGACGGAGGCGCCCAAGACGGTGATCGACAAGGCGGCGCTGGAGCGCAACGCCCGGCTGCTGGAAAACGTGCTCGACGATTTCAAGGTGCAGGGGACGATCAACGAGGTCCGCCCCGGCCCCGTCGTCACCATGTACGAACTGGAACCGGCGCCGGGGATCAAGGCGACGCGGGTGATCGCGCTGGCCGACGATATCGCGCGCAACATGTCTGCGATCTCCGCGCGCGTCGCGGTGATCCCGGGGCGCAACGTGATCGGCATCGAACTGCCCAATGCGCGGCGCGAATCGGTGGCCCTGCACGAACTGGTCGGCAGCCAGACGTTCGAGGATCAGGCCGCGCAGCTGCCGATCATCCTGGGCAAGAATATCGCCGGCGATCCTGTCATCGCCGATCTGGCGCCGATGCCGCACCTGCTGGTCGCGGGCACGACCGGATCGGGCAAGTCGGTCGGGCTGAACTGCATGATCCTGTCGCTGCTCTACCGGCTGACTCCCGACCAGTGCCGGATGATCATGATCGACCCCAAGATGCTCGAACTGAGCATGTACGACGACATCCCGCACCTGTTGTCCCCGGTCGTCACCGATCCGGCGAAGGCGGTGCGCGCGCTGAAATGGGCGGTGGAGACGATGGAGGACCGCTATCGCCAGATGTCGTCGGTCGGCGTGCGCAGCCTGGCGAGCTTCAACGACAAGGTCCGCGCCGCCAAGGTGAAGGGCCAGCCGCTGGGCCGCAAGGTGCAGACCGGCTATCATCCCGATACGGGCCAGCCGATATACGAAGAAGAAAAGCTGGAATATGACGTCCTGCCGCAGATCGTCGTCATCGTCGACGAACTCGCCGACCTGATGATGACGGCGGGCAAGGAAGTGGAGTTCCTGATCCAGCGGCTGGCGCAGAAAGCGCGGGCGGCGGGCATCCACCTCATCATGGCGACGCAGCGGCCATCGGTCGACGTCATCACCGGCGTCATCAAGGCCAATCTGCCGACGCGGATCAGCTTTCACGTGACCAGCAAGATCGATTCGCGCACCATCCTGGGCGAACAGGGCGCCGAACAGCTGCTGGGCAAAGGCGACATGCTGTACATGCCGGGCGGCAAGGGCATCATCCGCGTCCACGGGCCGTTCGTCAGCGACGACGAAGTCCACGCCGTCGCGGACCATTGGCGCGCGCAGGGGCGGCCCGATTATATCTCGTCGGTGACCGAGGAGCCGGAGGACGGCTTCGCGCTGGAAGGCGCGCCGACCGGCGAGGATTCGGCGGAGGACCAGCAATATCGCGCGGCGATCCAGCTGGTGTGCGAATCGCAGAAGGCGTCGACCAGCTGGCTCCAGCGGCAATTGCGCATCGGATACAATTCGGCGGCGCGATTGATCGAGCGGATGGAGAAGGACGGGATCGTCGGACGGCCCGATCATGTCGGCCGCCGCGAAGTGCTGCGCGATGCCGAGGGGCACGCGATCTAGCGTTCGCCCGCGCGTGCGGGCGGGTTCACGCCGGGTTCAAGGCGGCGGCGGCATGCGCGGCCGTTCAGGAGACCATGATGAAATTTGCCCCATTTCTGCTGCCGCTCGCGGTCGTCGCTTCGCCTTTGGCGGCGCAGGCGAGCGGCGACCTTGCCGCGGTGCAGCGCCATCTGCGGTCCGTCGAGACGATGACGGCGGATTTCAGCCAGGCCGACCGCGACGGGAAGGTGCTGACGGGGACGCTGACCCTGAAAAAACCGGGGCGCATCCGCTTCCAATATCAGAAGGGCGTGCCGATCCTGATCGTCGGCGACGGCAAGGCTTTGTGGTTCCTGGATTATTCCGTCGGCCAGAAACAGCGCTGGCCGATCGCCAATTCGCCGCTGGGCGTCCTGCTGAATCCCGATCGCGACATGACCCGCTTTGCGACGATCGTGCAGGGCATGGACCCGCGGATCGTATCGGTGGAGGCGCGGGACCCCAAGCATCCGGAATATGGCCGCATCACCCTGGTCTTCGCGCGGCAGGCGTCGGCCCCTGCCGGACTGATGCTGCAAGGGTGGGTCGCGCTCGACAGCCAGGGCAATCGCACGACGATCCGCCTGACCAACCAGCGGTTCAACGCGCCGGTCGCCGACGCCAGTTTCCGTTTCAACGAGCCGCGTGCTGCGCCGCGAAGAAATTGACGTCAGCAGCGTTGCCATTCATCTAAGCGACAGGTTGCTGCCCCTAAAGAGGGATCGCGGATGTGAGGCGTTCGGGATTTTCCCCCCCTGTTGCCCGGATAGCTGACCACGTCCTGCCTGCGTGAAGAACGCCAGGTCGGCCCTCGCTCCATGCCCCCGGAGCGGGGGCCTTTTCCGTTCGTGACGTCCGGACAACTTGTCGCGGCGCAGCGACCCGCCTAGACGCATCCGCGTGAAGATCGCGTCCTGGAACATCAACTCCGTCCGTTTCCGCATCGCGATCGTCGAGCAATTCCTGCGCGAGGCACAGCCCGACATATTGTGCCTGCAGGAAACCAAGGTCGTCGACGCCGATTTTCCGGCCGGGGCTTTCCGCGCGCTGGGGTACGATCATGTCGTGATCCACGGCCAGCGCATGCACCACGGCATCGCGATCCTGAGCCGGGTGCCGCTGGTCGAGGACGATCGGCTGGATTGGCAAGCGAACCGCGAGGCGCGGCATGTCGGCGTCCGGCTGGCGAACGGCGTCCGGCTGGAAAACGTGTACGTGCCGGCGGGCGGCGATGTCCCGGACCGTGACGTGAACCCGAAATTCGGCCAGAAACTCGATTTCGTCGAACGGATGACGCGCTGGTCCGCGGAGTTGACAGTTCCGACGATCCTGGTCGGCGATTTCAACATCGCGCCGCTGCCCAGCGACGTGTGGAGCCACAAGGCGCTGCTGAACGTCGTCAGCCACACGCCGATCGAGGTCGACGCGCTCGACCGGCTGAAGGCGTCCAACGCGTGGGTCGACCTGGGGCGCCATTTCCATCCGGCGCCGGCGCGATTGCATACCTGGTGGAGCTATCGCTCGCCGGATTGGACGAAGAACGATCGCGGCCGGCGACTGGATCACCAATGGGCGACTACCGACGTGGCCGCGGCGGCGGTGTCGCACACGGTGTTCGAGGAATGCCGGGCGTGGCTGAAGCCGTCGGATCACGTGCCGCTGATGACCGAGTTCGCATTTTGAGCGATCCGCGCGCCGCGGCGCGGGCGATCGACGCGCTGCGGCGTGGGTGGCCGATCGCGGTCGGCACGTTGGTCGTGCTGGCGGTGGAGACGGCGGACGCCGGGCGGCTGGCGGATTTCGATCCCGACGGACGCGCCGACGTGCTGATATCGTCGGGACGCGCTGCGACGCTGAAGCTGGCGAACCAATTGGCGGCAGCCGAGCCGGATGCGCCGGTGCTGGTACAACGCGCGCCGTGGATCGATTTCGCCGGCACGGTGGCACTTGCCGATCCGCAACTCGATCTGGCGGTGCCGATGAAGGGGCCGTATCGCGCGTTGCCGATCACCGATGCGGCATCCGCATCGGCGGCACTGCGGCTGGCGCGGATCGCGGGGTTGCTGCCGGCGTTCTTCGTAAGTGGAGTGGGGGGCGGGTGCGATGCGGAGGTGGCGATCACGCCGGCCAACATCGACGCGCACGAAGATCCCCAGCGCCTGACGATGGCGACGCGGGCGCGGCTGCCCGTCGAGGGTGCCGAGGATGCGGAGATCGTCGCATTCCGATCGCCCGACAGCGCGGACGAGCATGTCGCGCTGTTGATCGGACAGCCCGATGGCCGGCCGCCGCTCGTCCGGCTGCACAGCGAATGCCTGACCGGCGACGTGCTCGGCAGCCTGAAATGCGATTGCGGTCCGCAATTGCACGCTGCGCTTCGGGCGATCGGACATTCGGGATGGGGCATCCTGCTGTATCTGCGGCAGGAAGGGCGCGGGATCGGGCTGGTCAACAAGCTGCGTGCCTATGCCTTGCAGGATCAGGGATTCGATACGGTCGATGCGAATACGCGGCTGGGCTTTGCGGTGGATGCGCGTGATTTCGGGGTGGCGGCGCGGATGCTGACGCTGTTGGGGCAAGACCGCGTGCGGCTGTTAACCAACAATCCCGCGAAGGTCGCGGGGCTGGAAGCGGCGGGCGTCGCGGTGGTCGAGCGCGTCGCGCACGCGCTGCCGCCCAACCCGCACAATGCGAAATATCTGGCGACCAAGCGGGACCGGACGGGTCACCAATTCTAAGGCGGAACCGCCGATCGAGCGGCCCTCCATCATCGGCATGACCGGGTATGGGTGAGCAGGCCATCGGCCTCGATAACGGCCGTGCAACCCCGCGGCGAGCGGCCCCTGTGGGCAAGGCTGTGGATAACATCGCTTCGACGCGCCCGAACCCCAGCCCGTCGAACGGCAGGCATGGCAAGGCTGTTTCGCGCCTGGGAACGACGCTAACCGAACCATGATGGACAGGCCGAAGATCAAACGGGATGCGGAGCGCGCGCGGCGGATTATCGCCGGGCTGAATGACGAGCAAAGCCTCCGGACGTTGCGGCGCTACCTGGCCGAACTGGAGGCGCAGTTGCAGGCCCGTTTCGGTGTCGACGAGCACGGGCGGCCGGTCTGACGCGCCGCCGGTACGGGCGCGTGCTACGCCAGCAACCGTGCGACGTCTTCGAAGTCCGACGCCACCGCATCGACCCCGATCGCGCGGAGCCGATCGGCGTGGCCGACCCCGCAATGGGTGCCCGCGCATAGCCCGATGACATAGGCGCCGGACGCCACCGCACCCGTCGCGCCCACGGGAGAATCTTCCAGAATCGCGCATCGATCGATCGGCACGCCCAGCGCGGCGGCGCCATGCAGGTACAGATCGGGCGCCGGCTTGCCGCGGGCGACATGCTCGCGGCCGCTGTACAGATGATCGCCGAAGACATCGCGCAGCCCGATGTGGCGCAGGTGGCGGTCGATCCACGCGACGCGGCTGGACGAGACGATCGCCTTTGGCAGGTCGGCCGGCAAGGCGCGGACGAAAGCGACCGCACCGGCGACCGGACCGATCCCGCTTTCCATCGCGCGTTCGTCTTCCAACGCGCGCGCGTCGTGAAAGCCCTGCGGCACGGGTGCGCCGATGTAGCGGGCGATGGCGTCGAGGAAATCGGGACCGGCGAGGCCCATGAACTGCGCCATCGATCGCTCCGGCGTGGTCGGATGGCCGTTCGCCGTCAGCCACTCGGCGATCTGGCGATTGCCGGCATATTCGCTTTCGATCAGGACGCCGTCGAAGTCGAACAGCAGCGCATCGAACCTCATGCGCCGCCGCCCGAGCCGCGGGCGCCGAACAGCGCGCTGCCGACGCGGACGTGGGTGGCACCCAGCGTCACTGCGGTTTCGAAATCGTCCGACATGCCCATGCTGAGCCCGGCCAGTCCGTGGTCGCGGGCGATCTTCGCCAGCAGCGCAAAATAGGGTGCGGCTTCGACACCGGCAGGGGGTACGCACATCAGCCCCACCACGGGCAGATCGCGAGCGGCGTCGAGCAGCGATGGCAGATCGGCGATCGCGCAGCCCCCCTTTTGCGGTTCCTCGCCGATGTCGACCTGGACGAAGCAATCGGGGCGGCGGGCGGTCTTGTCCATCGCGCGCGCCAGGGCGGCGACGAGCGATGGGCGATCGACCGAATGGATGATGTCGAACAGCGCGACCGCATCCTCGGCCTTGTTCGACTGAAGCTGACCGACCAGGTGCAGGGTCACGCCCTGATATGCGTCGCGCAGGCCCGGCCATTTGGCGGCGGCTTCCTGCACGCGATTCTCGCCGAAATGGCGCTGCCCGGCGGAGAGCAGCGGCGCGACCGCTTCCGGCGGATGCGTCTTGGAGACGGCGACAAGCGTCGCGGCATCGCGTTCGCGGGCGGCGAGGGCGGCGGCGCGTGTCATCCGCTCCTGGACCGAGCGCAGCAGGTCGGATGGGAGGGCGTCTTCGGGGAGGGAGTCGTCGGGGTTCATGCGGCGGGCTATAGCCGCGTGGTGCGCGTGCGTAACCCTTGGCTGATGACCGACGAGCGGATGGGTGCGGCGCTGTGGCCGGCCTTGCTGTGCATGCCGGCGGGGGGTGGTGTGGTGTTCCGGCACCTCGCGACGCCAGCGCGCGAGCGGCGGGCGATCTTCGTCAAGGTGCGGCGGATCGCGCGGGCGCGGGGGCTCGCGCTCGTGGTGGCGGGGGAACCCCTGCCGGGTGCCGGGCGGTTCGGCGGGCCGCGCGCATTGGCGTGGCCCGCGCATGACCGGCGCGAAGCGGTGGCGGGGGTGCGAGCGGGTGCGCGCTATCTGTTCGTGTCGCCGGTGTTCGCGACGCGGACGCATCCCGGGGCACGGGCGTTGGGTGCGCGGCGGGCGATGGCGGTCGGCCGCGGGCTGCCGGTGGCGCGGATCGCCTTAGGCGGGATGAGCGCGGCGAAGTGGCGGCGGCTGCGCGGGTTCGACGGGTGGGCGGCGATCGACGCCTGGGTTTGAGGGGTATTGAGCGTTGTCGTTCGGGGGCAGCGGCGCGGCCGAGCCGCGCCGTCGGTCGGTGCTCCGCACCGCCGGCCGGGCTTGCACGAGTCCTGCCGCGGGGCGCGGCGGGCCGTGCTGCGCCTTAGAATCTGAAGGCTGTGCCTACGTAGACCGCCTGGCTGTCGCGGCGGTCGTTTTCGATGCGGGCCAGCCGTTCGCGATCCGAGCGATAGC
>DASTLZ010000181.1:0-6510 GCA_035714425.1 Sphingomonas sp. | reverse complement strand
GGGGTGGATGCGGCGGCGATCGAACGGCTGCTGCCCGCGCTGGACCTGGCGGCCACCGCGCTGATCGACAGCGTCGTCCCTGCGCCTCTGGTCGGCCACGCCTGATGCCGGCAAGTGTCCTGATCGTCGACGACGTCGAATTGAACGTGCTGATGCTGCGCGGCATGGCGGAGCATCTGGGCGATTGCGAGGCGTTGTGCTTCACGTCGGCACCCGCGCGCTCGCACGGTGTCTCGACGGTCCGTCGGATCTGATCCTGCTGGATTTCGTGATGCCGGAAATGAACGCCGCGAAGTTCCTGGAGCAGGTACGGCGCATCGAGCATTGCCGCACCGTGCCGACGCTGGTCATCCCCCGCGAACAGGGGCGGCACAACATGCTGGCCGCGCTGGATGCCGGCGCCAGCGATTTCATCCGCAAGCCCGTCGACCCGATCGAGTTCCAGGCGCGGGCGCGCAGTGCCCTCAACCTGGGGCGCGCGCTGATCGGCCAAGCCCGGCTTCATCTTCGCGCTCGGTCTGGTCAAGGCTGGCCTCCTTCGGCAGCCTTGCATCAGAACAGCATTTCGAACGGAATCCCTGCAATGCAGGCGGCGCCCAAGGCTTTCGCAACGCCGCCGCGTCTGTTAGTGGCCACAGCGGAAGGGCGCTTAGCTCAGTTGGTAGAGCGTTTCGTTTACACCGAAAATGTCGGCGGTTCGAGCCCGTCAGCGCCCACCATGCCCCCTTCCCCTGCCGGCGCTGTCCTACATGCGCGCGACCTGTCATCGCCCCTGCCGGCTGAACGGGAGTGCGGATATGCGCGATATGGTGGAGCGGGCGATCGACGAATTCGGGGTGTGCGGGGAGGCGCCGGGACGGGGTGCGCGATCGGTACGGGTCAATCTGGCCGAATCGCCGCTGGGGTGGTTGCGCGCCCGCGGGCTGGTGACTGCGCGACAGTTCGAGGCGGGGGAACGGCTGCGTGGCGATTACGAGCGGGCGATGCTGGCGCCGCGAGTAACGATGGCATGGTCCGCGCGCGTCGATGGTGGCGGGCAGGGCGGGCTGGATCCGACGAGCGCGCAGATCGCCGCGCGGGCGCGCTTCGATGCGGCGGTGGCGGCGGCCGGGCCGGGCCTGCAGGACGTGCTGTGGCGCGTGGTGTGCGCGGGCGAGGCGGTGCCGGTGGCGGAGAAGGCGCTGGGCTGGCCGGCGCGGGCGGGGCGGCTGGTGCTGACGCTCGCGCTCGATCGGCTGGCGGACCATTACCGGCTGGCGTGACTTGCCGCGAACGCCGGTTGGGCGGATAGCGGGGGGAAACGGGAAGGCACGCCGATGATTATCTATGGAAGTTCGCTGTCGATGTTCGTGCGCAAGGCGATCGCCTTCGCGCGCGAAAAGGACGTGGCGTTCGAACTGGCGCGGGGTGGCATGGGCGCAGGGGGCGAGGATTTCGCGCAAGCCTCCCCGTTCGGCAAGATGCCCGCGCTGCGCGATCCCGGTGTCGACCAAGGCCGCGACTTCACGATCGCCGATTCCAGCGCGATCTGCCATTATCTGGAGGCCAAGCATCCGCATCCGGCGCTGATCCCGGCAGACCCGATCGGGCGGGCGCGCACGATCTGGCTCGACGAATTCGGCGATACCATCCTGGCGGCGGCGGTGGTGAAAATGTTCTTCAACCGGGTGGTCGCGCCCAAATTGCTGAAGCAGCCGGGCGACGAAGCGGCCGCGGCGACCGCGGAGGCGGTCGAGGTGCCGCGCGCGCTGGAGTATCTGGAGACGGTGGCGCCGGCGACGGATGGCGGGTTCCTGGTCGGCGAGACGCTGTCGCTCGCCGATCTGGCGGTGGCGTCGCCGTTCGTGAATTTGGCGCATGTCGGCTGGACGATCGACGCGGTGCGCTGGCCACGGACCAATGCCTATATCGCGCGCATGCTGGCGCGGCCCAGCTTTGCGCTATCGATCGCAGCGGAGCAGCGGACCCTGGCGGGTCTTGGGTGAGGGGTCGGCGATGCGGTTCGATTTCATCCACTGCCACGGATCGGGGAACGACTTTCCGCTGATCGACGCGCGGGCGATCGTGCTGAGCGATGCCGAGTGGGCGAGCGTCGCGCGGGCGCTGGCGGATCGGGCGGGGCCGGTGGGTGGCGACGGATTGCTGTTGCTGGGGCCGGGCGATGCGGCATGCGCCTTTGCGATGTCGATGCGCAATGCGGACGGGAGCGAGGCGGAGACGTGCCTGAACGGCTTGCGCTGCGTCGCGCGGGCGGGGTTCGCCGCGCTGGGCGGCGATGCCATGCCGGGGACGGCGCGGGTGCGGTTGAAGACCAGCGTCGCCAGCGTGGCGCGAACAACGCTGGCTGAAGGCGTGTACGGGGTGCGCGAGACAGCGGCACCGGCTTCGCTGGACGTGGCGGCGTGGCCGATGCGGGTCGGGGTGGACCGGGTGATCGATGCGGCGATCCCGGCGCTGGATCCGGTGCGCGCGTTTACCGCCGTCGCGATCCCCAACCCGCATCTGGTGACGTTCGTCGAGCGCGTGGACGAGGCGGAATTGGTGCGGCTGGGCACGATCTGCGAAGCGGCGCCCGACTGGCTGCCCAACCGGGCCAATGTGTCGTTCGTCGAAATGCGCGGGGCGGATTTGTTCGTGCGCACCTTCGAACGCGGCGTCGGCCTGACCGACAGTTGCGGCAGCGCGATGGCGGCGTCGACCTATGCCGCATGCCTGACCGGCCGGATCGCGTTCGATGCCGAGGCGACGGTGTTCAATCGCGGCGGGCTGGTCCGCGCGTCGGCGGGAGCGGACGGGGTGGTGACGATCGTCGGCAACGCCACCTGGACCTATGCCGGATCGGTCGAGGTCGATCTGGCGACCGGCATTGCCAGCGATCTGGCGATCACCGAGCGTTTCACCGACGAGGGTGCGGCCTGGGAGCGGTTGAAGGCCCGTCAGGCCGCGTAGGCGCGTGCGCGTCGGCTGACATCGGGGTGGCGCGCGGGCACACGTGTCGCGGTGGTTTCGAAGCGCGCGACTTCGCCCGCCAGCGACGCGGCTTCCTCGGCGAGGCGGCGGGCGGCGGCGGTGGCTTGTTCGACCATCGCCGCATTCTGCTGCGTCGCGCCGTCCATCCCGGACACCGCGGTGTTCACTTGCTGGAGGCCGCTGGCCTGTTCCCCCGCGGCGACGGCGATGCTGGAGACAAGAGCGCTGACCTGCGCGACGCCGTCGACGATACGGCCCACCGCGTCGCCGGTTTGGGTCACCAGCGCCACGCCCGTCTGCACCTGGCGCGCGGACGTCGGGCGATCCATGCGCGTGCGATGGTAAACGCCGCGTTAGCGTTCGCGGGTCGCGGCGAACCGCAAGGCAGGGTAACGATCCGCGATGTAATTCACTTCCCACGCGCTTTTTGCCAGGAACACCGGATTGCCATCGCGATCCTTGGCCATCGCCGATCGGTTGATATCGGTAAATGCCTTGAGATCACCGGCATCCGCGGCGGAGACCCAGCGCGCGGTATCGAACGGCGCGGGCTCCAGCCCGGCGGCGACCTTGTATTCGGCATCGAGGCGGCTGAGCAGCACTTCCAGCTGCAATTGGCCGACGACGCCGATGATCCAGTTCGATCCGATTTCGGGATAGAAGACCTGGGTGACGCCCTCTTCGGCCATGTCGTCCAGCGCCTTGCGCAATTGCTTGGTCTTGGTCGGGTCTTTCAGGATCACCCGGCGCAGGATTTCGGGGGCGAAATTGGGCAGGCCGGTGAAGCGCAGCTCAGCGCGTTCCGACAGGGTATCGCCGACGCGCAGCGTGCCGTGGTTGGGGATGCCGATGATGTCGCCGGGATACGCCTCGTCCGCCAGCTCGCGGTTCTGGGCGAAGAACAGGATCGGCGAATGGACCGCGATCGGCTTGCCGTGGCCGGTCGGCGTCAGCTTCATGCCGCGGCGGAAGATGCCGGAGCATAGCCGCATGAAGGCGATGCGATCGCGGTGGTTGGGGTCCATGTTCGCCTGCACCTTGAACACGAACCCGGTGACTTCCTTTTCGCCCGGATCGACGGCTGCGGGTTCGGCCGGTTGCGGGCGCGGCGCGGGCGCGTAATCGGCGAGCGCCGCGATCAGTTCGCCGACGCCGAAATCCTTCAGCGCGGACCCGAAATACACGGGCGTCAGATCGCCGGCACGATAGCGATCGCCGTCGAATTCGGCATAGCCGCCCTGCGCCAGTTCGGCTTCGTCGCGCAGCCGGGCGATGCCCGTGTCGCTGAGCGTCGCCGCCAGCGCCGCATCGTCCAGCCCGGTGAACGGCAGCGCCTTGCCCAGGAATTCGCGGCTGGGCCCTTCGGGCTGGCTGAGCGTGTTGGCGTAGAGATCGTACACGCCTTCGAATTCGCCGCCCATGCCGACCGGCCAGCTCATCGGGCAGACATCGAGCTGGAGCATCTCCGCCACTTCGTCGAGCAGTTCGAACGGCGGGCGACCCTCGCGATCGACCTTGTTGACGAAGGTGATGATGGGCACGCTGCGCAGGCGGCAGACCTCGAACAATTTGCGCGTCTGCGCCTCGATCCCGCGGGCGGCATCGATCACCATCACCGCGGAATCGACCGCGGTCAGCGTGCGATAGGTGTCCTCCGAAAAGTCCTCATGCCCCGGCGTGTCGAGCAGGTTGAACGTCACGCCGTCCTTTTCGAAGGTCATCACCGACGACGTCACCGAAATGCCGCGCTGCTGTTCGATCTTCATCCAGTCCGAGCGCGCGCGCCGGTTCTGTCCACGCGCCTTCACTTCGCCGGCGAGATGGATGGCGCCGCCGAAATAGAGCAGCTTTTCGGTGAGCGTCGTCTTGCCGGCATCGGGATGCGAGATGATCGCGAACGTGCGGCGGGGGGAAGGGGTCATGATGTTCCGAACGGGGAGGAATGATCGCGGGAGGCGTGCACGATGCGGGCGATGAAGACCACATTGGCGTGGACACGGTAGAAAATCAGGTAATCGCGATACGTGCGTTTGCGAAGGTCCAGCGCCCGCCAGTCCTCCGCATGCGGAACGCCAACGGCATCTCGCCGATCTCGCGTGCCTTGGCGATCAATGCGTCGCCGAATCGCAGCGCGGTGGCAGGATCGTCCTGTGCGATCCAGTTCAGGATGGCTTCCAGATCAGCCTGCGCCTTGGCGCTGATCCGGACTTTCACTCGGCGGCGGCGCGCGGCCAACTCGCGTAGCGCTTGCGCAATTTCGACCAGACGACATCGATATCCTTGGTCCGTCCCGCTTCGATATCGGCATTCGCTTCGAGCATTCCCGCATCGAAGTCCGCTTTTGCCGCTTCCACAGTCGCGAACGCGCCGCGCCGCACGCCGGCTGCGAACACGGCCTGCATATCGGGGTCTGCGGCGTCGTCGGGCGTCATGATCCGAACATACTCCAGCCGCTCGCCCTCCTCAAGGCGTGAGCGTGACGTGCATCGCGATGTGCTTTTCCGCGCCGGGCGCGAGAGTGAAGATGCCGGGCTTGTCGCGGAATTCGCCGGTGTAGCCGTGCGGGTCGGCGATGCCGTGCCAGGGTTCGATGCAGATGAAATGCGCTTCCGGCTTGGTCCAGATGCCCAGCATCGGCGTGTCGGGGAAGGCGATCTTCAGTTGCGGGCCCGTGACGGCGCCATAGGTCACGCCCTGCGACACGATGGCATCCCACACGAGGGCGTCGTTGGCGAACAGATCGTCCGCCAGTGCCAGCGTGCGGCCGTCCAGCGGGGAGGGGCGCAGTGCAGCGGCGATCGTGCCGTCGTCGGCGATCTCACGCAAGGCGCGGGGTTCGTCGGCGTCGAAGACGATGCGGTGGTCGCCGCGTGGGTGGCCATACGGGAGCGGCCAGGCGAAGGCGGGGTGGAAGCCGAAGCTGGCGGGCAGCGGCACGTCGTCCGGGTTGGCGACCGTTACCTCGATTGCGAGCGTCGCGCCATCGAGGCGAAAGGCGATGTCGAGGCGGAAGGCGAAGGGGTAATGGGTCCGCGTCTGCGCATCGTCGGTGAGGCGCAGGGTGACGCTGTCCGGGCTGCGCGCCAATGTCGCGAAGGGCAGGTGGCGGGCGAAGCCGTGCTGCTTCATCGGATAGGCCCGGCCATCGACGCGGACGATCTCTCCCGACGGTTTGCCGACCACCGGAAACAGGATCGGGGCGTGGCCCGCCCAGAAACCGGGATCGGCGTCGGTCATCAATTCGCGGCCGTCGGCATCCTTGAGCGACCAGAGTTCGGCGCCGAGCGGGTTGACGAGGGCGGTGAGCGCGGGGGAGGCCAGGGCGATCATCGCATCCGCGTTCGTGCCCGACGTGCGTGTGCTGCCCTCAACCACGCAACACCGCACCCAGCTTCGCCGCGGACGCCACGACCTTGTCTGCGATCGCCTTCAGTTGATCGTCGGTGAAGCTGGCGTTGGTCGGCTGGAGCGAGACTTCGACCGCCATCGACGTCTCGTCGTCGCGGGTGAAGACGTCGAACACGCGGGCCGCCACGATCG
>DASTLZ010000180.1:0-4172 GCA_035714425.1 Sphingomonas sp. | reverse complement strand
CACCGGAGGATAGCCGGGGCGGCCTGCGAAGGCATAGGCAAACCGCTCTCGCAATGCCGCCAGCGTATCTGCGCGGGCCAGGGCGCGGATCGGATGGCCGACGGCGTGAAACACTTGCCGTAGGTCGTCGATGCCGTGGCAATGATCCGCGTGATCGTGGGTCCAGACGACGGCATCGAGCGTGGAAACACCAGCGTCGAGCAATTGCTGGCGCATGTCCGGACCGGTGTCGATCAGCACCCGCTGCCCGTCATGTTCGACCAGCGCCGACACGCGCGTGCGGCGGTTGCGTGGCTCCGCCGGGTCGCACTCACCCCAATCCGGGCCGAGACGCGGCACGCCCGACGATGTGCCCGATCCCAGGATGCGGACTTTCATGGTGCGGTCTTCGTGAACAGAGCGTGGAAATTCTCTGCCGTGCGCTGCGCCAGCACCCTTGCGTCCTCGCCTCGCAGCGCAGCCAGAAACGCGACGGTGTCGGCGACGAAAGCCGGCTCTCCCGGCTTGCCGCGGTTCGGCACCGGCGACAGGAACGGCGCATCGGTTTCTACCAGCAGTCGATCGATCGGCAAACGCGCGGCGATCGCCTGCAATTCCTGCGCGTTCTTGAAAGTGACGATGCCGGAAATCGAGATATACAGCTCCATTTCCAGTGCCTTGTTGGCGAAATCGGACGATGCCGTGAAGCAGTGGATCACGCCGGGATAGGCGCCCTTCCCCATTTCTTCGGCCATGATACGGTAGGTGTCGTCCTCGGCATCGCGGGTGTGGACGACGACGGGCAGCTGTGTCTCGCGCGCTGCGGCGATATGCTCGCGAAAGTTCGCTTGCTGCCGGTCGCGATCGGAATGATCGTAATGATAGTCCAATCCGCTTTCGCCCAGCCCGACGATCCGCGGGTGCTGCGCACGGGCGATCAGCATGGCCGCGTCGACATGGGCGTGCCCATCGGCATCGTGCGGGTGAACGCCGACGGTAGCCCAGACGTCGGGCTCGCGCTCCGCGGTCGCTTGCACCGCATCCCACTCGCTCTCGCGCGTCGCGATGTTGAGCATGGCGGTGACGCCCCTCGCCCGCGCCCGCGCCAGCACGTCGCCCTGGATTTCGGCGACGCCTTTGTAATTCAGATGGCAATGGCTGTCGGCCAGCATCAAGCGACGTCCTCTCGGGGGATCTCCAGCCGGGGAAACACAGGAGACGGCGGTGCGATTCGAAACCCTCGCGCCGCCTGCGCATCATACCATCCGTCGTCGTCGATCGCGGCGTGATCGCGCGCTTCCGCGCCCATCTGGTCCAACACCTTGCCCGCGGATCCGGGCACGACAGGCAGGATTGCGATGGCCAGCATCCGGATCGCCCGCACGAGGGTGCGCAGAACCGCGTGCATCCGATCGGGATCGGTCTTGCGCAACGCCCAGGGCGCTTGCGCATCGATATATTGGTTGCAAGCGAAGACGCCGCGCATCCACGCTTCGATCCCCTGCGACAGCGCCAGATCGCCGAACGCCGCTGTCAGGGCCGCGCACGCCAGCACGACCTCTTCGATCAGCACGCCATCGGCGTCATCTGCCCGCCCCGCCAGCGGGAGAACGCCGTCCAGGTTCTTGGCGATGAACGACAAAGTCCGCTGCGCCAGATTGCCGAAGCTGTTCGCCAGATCGGCGTTGACCCGCAGCACGATCGCTTCGGCGGAATAGCTGCCGTCCTGGCCGAAGCTCACTTCGCGCAGGAAGAAATAGCGGAGCGCATCGACGCCGAACGCGTCGGCCAGAGCCATCGGATCGACGACGTTGCCGATCGACTTCGACATCTTCTCACCGCGGCTGAGCAGGAAGCCGTGGCCGAACACCGATTTCGGCAAAGCGATCTTCGCAGACATCAGGAACGCCGGCCAGTATACCGCATGAAAACGCACGATGTCCTTGCCGATCAGGTGCAGATCGGCCGGCCAATGCGCGGCCTTGCCGGCGTCGACGTCCGGATAGCCGATGCCGGTAAGATAATTGGTCAGCGCATCGACCCATACGTACATCACGTGCCCCGGGCTGCCCGGCACCGGCACGCCCCAGTCGAAGCTGGTCCGCGATACCGACAGGTCCGACAATCCGCCTTCTACGAAGCGCATCACTTCGTTGCGGCGGCTTTCCGGGCGGATGAAATCGGGGTTAGCCGAGTAGAGATCGAGAAGCGGCTGCTGATATTTCGACAGCCGGAAGAACCAGGTTTCTTCTGCGGTCCATTCGACGGGCGTTCCCTGCGGCGACAATTTCGCGCCCGCCTCGCCTGGGATCAATTCGTCTTCGGCGTAAAAGGCTTCGTCGCGAACCGAATACCAGCCTTCGTAACGATCGAGGTACAGGTCGCCCGCGTCCGCCATCGCCTGCCAGATCGCTTGACTGGCCGCATAATGATCCGGATCGACGGTGCGGATAAAGCGGTCGTATGAGATATGAAGACGGTCGGCCATATCACTGAAATAGGACGACATCTCGTTGGCGAAAGCGCGCGTTTCCATGCCACGCGCGCGCGCGGCTTGCGCCATCTTCAGCCCATGCTCATCGGTGCCCGTCTGGAACAGCACGTCGCGCCCGGCCTGCCGCTGGAACCGCGCGATAGCGTCAGCCGCGACCATTTCGTAGGCGTGGCCGATGTGCGGACGCCCGTTGGGATAATGGATCGCGGTCGTGATATAATAGGGTTCGGCCATGCCGAAGCGCCTAGAGCATCGCTTACCCGGCGTGAAGCCTCGCGACGATGCCCGCCATCTCGAACACCGTGGCTTGTGGGTCCAGCGACAGGCCGGTTGCCGCACCGGCCAGATCGCGCGCCGCGGCATGCGCATCGAGCGCCGCCGCCAAGGCCGCGCCGCGCCTGCCCTGCGCGGCGCGGGCGATATATGCCGGCGCCCGCTCCAGAAATGCCTCGTAGCGCGGCTGTGCCGCCTTGCCCGACAGCGCTTTCGACAACTTGATCCGGCGGAGGTTTCGCGGATCTCCGTCCGCCGCGACTCCCGCTATCGCCGCATCGATGCCCGCGACATCTAGCCCGGCATAGCGCAGCGCACGCCCCGGCGATCCCTCTCCTGCCGCCACCAACGCCATCACTTCGGCGTCGTCGGCCTCGGGACGCGCCGCGCGGACGACGGCTGCTACATCCGCCGCCGCCAGCGCGTCGAACCGGAGCATCCGGCACCGCGACCGGATCGTCGGCAGCAATCGCCCGGGCGCGTGGCTGACCAGCAGGAAGATGGTGCCCGCAGGCGGTTCTTCGAGGTTCTTGAGCAGCGCGTTGGAGGCGCCGGGCCGCTCCAGATCGTCGATCGAATCGATGATGACGACGCGGCGCGGCCCCATCGACGGGCTGGTCGCGAACATCGGCTGAAGCCCACGCACCTGCGCGATGGAGATGCTGCGAGCCATGTCCTGATCCGGCTTGTCCGGATCCTTGGGCAGGCGCTTCAGGATACGCAGGTCGGGGTGCGACCCGGCCACCACCAACGCCCGAGCAGGATGAGCCTCGGGCACATGCCCGCCGGGCGGAAGCGGCGCCTGGATCGACGCCTCTGCCAGCATGCGCAACGCGGCCTGTTCGGCAAAGCGCATCTTGCCGACACCTTCCGCCCCAGCGATCAGCCAAGCATGGTGGAGTGCGCCGCTGTTCAGCGCAGCGGCGAACGCCGCCTGCGCCGCTGCATTGCCGCGCACCGACGTCACGGCGTCATCCGAACAGCGAAGTCAGCCCGGCCCATGCCCGACCGAAGAACCCAGCCGCGGCAACATCCGTTTCTGCGACCAGCGGCAGGCGCTGGACCGGCATGTCGGGCGACGTCACGACCAAATCGGCGATGTGCTGCCCGGCCTTGATCGGCGCCTTGACCGGGCCGTCATACACGACCTTTGCGGAAATTTCGGGCACCGCGCCGGCGGGCAAGGTGACGGTCAACGCATTGGGTGCGACCAAGCCGACGGTGCTGCTGCTGCCCATCTGTACGTCGGCGGTTTCCACCCGCTTGCCCTTCCCGACCAGCGGCTTGGCCTGCCACGCGCGAAAGCCCCATTCCATGAAGCGCACCGATTCGCTGATCCGCTGGTTGAAGCTGGTCAGCCCCGCCATCACCATCACCAGCCGCCGACCGTTCTGCTGCGCCGATCCGGTGAAGCCGTACCCGGCCT
>DASTLZ010000179.1:0-12735 GCA_035714425.1 Sphingomonas sp. | reverse complement strand
CAAGCCGCCGCCGCTTATGCCCAGGCCGCCGATCTCGGCTTCACCGCGCCGACGTTGCTGCGCCTCCTCGATGCTCTCGATCCTGAGACGCAGAGCGAGCGGGCGGCGACCATCCTCTCCTTGTTCCTCGCGCAGAACCCGCGCGCCGCCGATCCGCGGCGCATCCTTGCGCGCTGGCAATTGGCGGCGGGGGAGGGACCGGCCGCGGCGCGCACCCTGCGCCGGCTGAACCGCGACACCGGCGGCCGCGACGCCATCATTCTCGCCGCGCTGGCGCAGGCCGGCGACCGCGCACAGGCGGCGGTCGCCTATCGCCTCGCGCCGATGAGCCCCCTTGTCATCGCCGCTTATGCCGACGCGCTCGATGCCGCCGGCGACGGCCGCGCCGCGCTCCAGCTTCGCAACAAGCGTGCGGCCATTGGCGACTGAGCGCCACCGCGCTACCGGCTGAACCATGTCCGATTCGCTCGCCCGCATCGCCGCCGCGCTCGAGCGCCTGTCGCCGCCCCCGCCGCCAGCGGTCGATCCGCTCGCCCATCCCGCCTATGCCTGGCGCGACAGCGTCTTAACGGCCGCCGCCGGCTTTGCGCCGCAGCCGCTCGACCGCCTGATCGGCATCGATCGGCAAAAAGCGGCGCTGGTCGCCAATCTTGCGCACCTGAGTGAGGGCCACGCCGCGCACGACGTGCTGTTGTGGGGCGCGCGCGGCACCGGCAAGTCGGCGCTGGTCAAATCCGCCGTCGCCGCAATCCAGACGCGCAGCGGCGCGCTCGCGCTGGTGCAGGTCGCCCAGACCGCCGACCTGCCGGCGCTGTTCGCGCGCCTCGCCGCCGTGCCGCGCGCGTTCGCGGTGTTCATCGACGATCTCGGTTTCGACGGCCCGGGCGAAGCGCGCACGCTACGCTCCGTGCTGGAAGGCGGTGCGGAGGGGCGGCCGCCCAATGCGCGCCTGATCGTCACCGCCAACCGCCGCCACCTGCTGCCCCGCGACATCGCCGAACAGAGCGGCGCCGCGGCCGGCACCGCAGCCGGCGCATGGAGCGACGCGCGCGCGATCAACCCGCGCGACGCGGTGGACGATCAACTGGCGCTCGCCGACCGCTTCGGCCTCAGCCTCGGCTTCCACGCCCTCGATCAGGACGGATATCTGGCGATCGTGCAGGGCTATGCGACGGCACACCATCTGCCCTTCGACGCCTCCGCGGCGGTGCAATGGGCGACGCAACGCGGCAGCCGCTCGGGCCGGGTCGCCTGGCAATATATCGTCGAAGTCGCAGGCCGCACCGGCCGCGCGCTCTGAATCTGGGCTGCCGGCCCGCTCCCCGCTCAGGCCAGCGTTTCGACCTGTTCGGCCAGTTCCAGCCAGCGCAACTCGGCCGCGTCCTTCTCCGCCCGCGCCGCCTCGATCGCCTTGGTCAGGCGCGCGAACGTCGCATGGTCGCGCGTGTACAATTGCGGGTCGGCCAATTTCGCTTCGTCGCGCGCCACCTGCGCCTCGATCTCCTCGATCCGCTTGGGCAGCAATTCGTAATCGCGCTGGTCCTTGTAGGTCAGCTTGGTCCGCGCCGCCGGTTTCGCCGCTGGCGCAGTGGGCGCCACCTTGCCGCGCTTCGTTTCCGCCGCCGGCTTCCTCTGCCGCTCCCAATCTTCGAAGCCGCCCGCGACGATATCGACGTGGCCGGTCCCATCCAGGCCCAGCGTGATCGTCACCGTCCGGTCCAGGAAATCGCGGTCGTGGCTGACGATCAGGACTGTCCCGTCGTAATCCGCGATCACTTCCTGCAACAGGTCCAGCGTCTCCAGGTCCAGATCGTTGGTTGGCTCGTCCAGCACCAGCAGGTTCGATGGCCGCGCGAATTCGCGTGCCAGCAACAGCCGCGATCGTTCGCCACCGGACAGAGACCCCACCTTGGCGTCGACCATGTTGGGATCGAACAGGAATTCCTTCAGGTAACCGTGGATGTGCTTGCGCGTTCCCAGCACGTCGATCCAGTCGCCACCATCCGCGACGACTTCGCGCACCGTCTTTTCCGGTGCCATCAGGCTGCGTTGCTGGTCGATGACGACGGCGTCCAGCGTCTTGGCCAGCCGGATCGTGCCCGTATCGGGCTCCATCTCGCCGGTCAGCAGCTTCAGCAACGTCGATTTGCCCGCGCCGTTGCGCCCGACGATGCCGATCCGGTCGCCGCGCGCGACACGCAGGGTCAGGTCGCCGATGATCGTGCGTTCGCCGTATCGCTTCGTCACACGCTTGGCATCGACGACGATCTTGGACCGGGCATCGTCGGTGCCGGTAACCAGATTGGCGGCGCCTTGCGGGCCCATCATGGCGGCGCGTTCGGCGCGCAATTCGAACAGCTTGGTCAGCCGCCCCTGGTTGCGCCGCCGCCGCCCGGTGACGCCGCGTTGCAGCCAATGCTCCTCCAGCTTCAGCCGTGCGTCCAGCCGCTCGGCGGCGCGCTGTTCGTCGGCATAAACTTGATCGGTCCACGCCTCGAACCCGCCGAAGCCGATTTCGGCCCGCCGGATCGTGCCGCGGTCCAGCCACAGCGTCTGGCGGGTCAGCCGGGTCAGGAACGTGCGATCGTGGCTGATGACGACGAAGGCGCCGCGAAACCGCTTCAGCCAATCCTCCAGCCATTCGATCGCCGCTATATCCAGATGGTTGGTCGGCTCGTCCAGCAGCAGCACATCGGGGTCCAGCGCCAGGGCACGGACGATCGCCGCGCGCCTGCGCTCCCCGCCGCTGGCCGACGCTGCCTCGCGCGACAGGTCGATGCCCAGCTGGTCGGCGATCGCATCGGCTTCGTGCGACACCGGCGCGTCATCGCCGCCCATCACGTAATCGCGCAACGTCGCGATGCCGCGCAGGTCCGGCTCTTGCTCCAGGATGACGACGCGCGTGCCCGGCACGATCGTGCGCCGCCCCTCGTCCGCGTCGGTCGTCCCGGCGATCAGCCGCAACAGCGTCGATTTGCCCGCGCCGTTGCGCCCGATCAGCGCCAGCCGGTCGCGCGCGCCGATATGCAGGTCCAGCCCGCGAAAGAGCCAGCCCTGCCCCTGGATCAGGCCGAGGTTCTCATAAGATAAAAGGGGTGCTGCCATGTCGCAGGCGAGGTAGGCGCGCATCCCGCCGGCGGCAAGCGCGCTCGCCACTCGTCCATCAGCAGCGCTCGCGCCTCCAGCTTTTATTCGCCGGCCTTTATTCACAGCGCGTTCAATGCATGTCACCTAGGGCGAACCCATGAAGACGTTCGTATCCCTCGTGATTCTCGTTTTGGTGCCTGCACTGACCGCAATGGCGCCCGACCAGCGTCGCGGTGATCAGCGCCAGGCGTTCGAAGCGCGACGCGGCGGCCGGTTGTTGCCGCTACCCGAAATCGAACGGCGCGTGGTGCCCGGCATGCGCGGCGCGCAATATATCGGGTCCGACTATGATCCCGACACCGCCATTTACACGCTGAAGTTCGTGCGCGATGGCGTGGTCGTGTGGATCGAAGTCGATGGCCAGAGCGGCAACGTCGTCGGCCGCAGCGGCCGTTGATCCGGCCTGCACCGCAACGCCAAAGGAGACAATGATGCGCGTTCTGATCGTCGAGGACGAGCCGAACCTGGGCCAGCAGTTGAAAAGCACGCTGGAAGGCGCCGGCTACGCCATCGACCTGGCGACCGATGGCGAAGAAGGGCTGTTCCTGGGCCAGACGGAGAATTACGATGCGATCGTCCTCGATCTGGGCTTGCCGGAGATCGACGGGCTGACCGTGCTCGATCGCTGGCGGCGCGAAGGCAAGACGATGCCGGTGCTGGTGCTGACCGCGCGGGACAGCTGGTCCGACAAGGTCGCCGGGCTGGATGCGGGCGCCGACGATTACGTCGCCAAGCCCTTTCAGACCGAGGAACTGATCGCCCGCCTGCGCGCGCTCATCCGCCGCGCCAGTGGCAACGCGTCGTCGGAACTGACCGCCGGCGACATCCGCCTCGACACTCGCTCCGGCAAGGTGACGCGCGCCGGCGAACCGGTGAAGCTGACGGCGCAGGAATATAAACTGCTCAGCTACCTGCTTCATCACAAGGGCAAGGTGGTCAGCCGCACCGAGTTGATCGAACACATATACGATCAGGATTTCGATCGCGATTCGAACACGATCGAGGTCTTCGTCACGCGCATCCGCAAGAAACTGGGTCAGGATGTCATCACCACCATCCGCGGCCTGGGCTATAGCCTGGAGGAACCGGCGTAAGCGCGCCGGACGCAGCGCCCGGCATGACCAATACCGCGACGGACGATACCCCGCCGGCTTCCCTCCCGCCCGCGACGGTGGCGCCGGCGGCGACCACGGGGTCGCTGTCGCGGCGCATGATCCTGATCGCGGCGGCGTGGATCAGCGTGCTGCTGGTCGGCGGCGGCTACGCGCTCGATCGCGTGCTGACGGACGCGGTAACGCACAATTTCGACGATCAGCTCGAATATGTCCTACGTTCGCTGCTGAACACCGCGGAAATCGGCCCCGACGATGAAGTCCGCTTCAACCGCGAACCCGCGGATCAGCGCTTCATCGAACCTTATTCCGGCCTGTATTGGCAGGTATCGGCAAAGGGCCGCGAAGCATTTCCCTCACGCTCGCTGTGGGATCGCCAATTGCGCTATGGCACCGCCCACGACGATCGCGACGTTCACACCTATAACAGCGATCAGTTCCGCGGCGAACAGCTGCGCATCGTCGAACGCGACGTCATGCTGCCGCGCTCGAAAGTGCATTGGCGGTTCCAGGTGGCGCAAAGCCGTGACGGCCTGAACGATCAGATTTCGACGTTGCGTCGCACCCTGGTGCGCAGCTTCGCGCTGCTTGGCGTCGGGCTGATCGCGCTCGCCGCGTTACAGACGCTCTATGGCCTGTGGCCGCTGCGCCGTGTCCGCGAAGAGATCGCACGGATGCGCGCCGGCCAGTCCAATCGGGTCTCCAGCGCGATGCCCGACGAAGTGGCGCCGATGGTCGAGGAACTCAACGCCCTGATCGCCCATAACGAGCGTCAGGCGGAGGAAGCACGCCGCCACGCCGGCAATCTGGCCCATGCGCTGAAGACGCCGCTGACCGTCATCATGAACGCCGCCGCGGCCAAGGCGGACGATCTGGCCGACACCGTGGTGCGCGAAGCGCGGACCATGCGGCGGCAGGTCGATCATCACCTCGCGCGCGCCCGCGCGGTCGGCCGCCGCGGCTCCGCCCACAGCCGCGCGGACGTGTGGCCCAGCCTCGCCTCGGTCGAACGCGCGGTCGGCCGCCTCTATCGTCACGTCCGCATCGACGTGGCCGGGCCAAGGGATTTGCAGGTCCATGTCGAACGGCAGGATCTCGACGAAATGCTCGGCAATCTGATCGAGAACGCCGCGAAATATGGCGGCGGCAGCGTGTTCGTCACGGTCGGTGCACAATCTGGGTTCGTCGAATTCCTGGTCGAGGACGACGGCATGGGCATCCCGGAGGAAGAACGCGTCCGCATCTTTGATCGCGGCGTGCGGCTCGACACCGGCAAGCCGGGCACCGGCCTGGGCCTCGCAATCGTGCGCGATGTCGCCGAAATTTACGAAGGCACCGTCGCGCTGGAGGAAAGCGAAGACCTGGGCGGTCTGTTGGTCAGGCTGCGACTGCCCGCTGCGGGGTGACGGAAAGGGCCTGCATTGCCTCCGCTGCGATGCCGACGCTGCGCTTGCGGGCCTGATGGTCGTATATCGCGCTGGTCAGCATTACTTCGTCCACGCCGGTCCGCGCGACGAACGCCGCCAATTGCTGCGTCACCGTCGCCGGGCTGCCGATCGCCGAACACGACAGCACATGGTCCAGGATCGCACGCCCCTGCGCGCCCAGGCCCTCACGATAGCCGGCGACGGGCGGCGGCAATTGCCGTGGGTTGCCGGTGCGTAGCGCCACGAACGCCTGCTGCTGCGACGACGCCAGCAGCGCGGCCTCCTCGTCGGTATCGGCCGCGAACACGTTGAACCCCGCCATCGCATACGGCTTGGCCAGCTTCGCCGATGGCCGGAAATCCCGGCGATAGATCGCCAGCGCCTGGTCGAGCGCATCGGGCGCGAAATGCGATGCGAAGGCGAACGGCATGCCCAATGCGGCGGCAAGCTGCGCGCCGAACAGGCTGGAGCCCAGAATCCACATCATCGGATCGGCGCCCGCGCCCGGCGTCGCCGTGATGCCGGTGCGGCCGTCATCGGCGAAATAGCTTTGCAGCTCCATCACGTCCTGCGGAAACGCATTGGCATCGGTTTCCAGCGTGCGGCGCATCGCCCGCGCCACTCGCTGGTCCGATCCCGGCGCACGGCCCAGGCCCAGGTCGATGCGGCCGGGGAACAGCGCGTCCAGCGTGCCGAATTGTTCGGCGATGGCCAGCGGCGCGTGGTTGGGCAGCATGATCCCGCCCGCACCCACTCGGATCGTCCGCGTCGCCGCGGCGACATGGCCGATCACCACTGCGGTCGCGGCGCTGGCTATCCCGGCCATGCCGTGATGCTCCGCCACCCAATAACGGGTGAAGCCGTGCGCTTCGGCATGCGCCGCCAGATCGGCGGCATTGGCCAGTGCCGTGGCGACGGAGCCGCCTTCGACGACGGGGACGAGATCGAGCAGGGCGTAAGCGGTCATGCACCAAAGATGGGGGCAGCTTCCTCAGAAACCAAGATTGTAGCGAAGCGCCAGCCCGTAATCGTCGCGGAAGCCTGCGACATTGCCCGGATCGCGCCGCCAGAACAGGTTGGTCTGCACGTCGCCCGCGCCCAGCTTGCGCGAATAGCGCGCCTCGGCATCGATCTCGCGCCCCTGCGGCGTCAGGTTCAGCCGCTGCGGGGTGTACGTGCCGACACGAAGCGTCGCGTAATTCCAGTCGGTGGGCAGCGACAAGTCGATGCCGCCGCGTTCGACGCGCAGCGGTTGCGCGATCCGCACGCCGAAACTGTCGCGCCCGAACACGCCCTGCTTGCCGATGTCGGCGGCAAAGGCGCTGGTCAGCAGCGCGCCGTCGCCGTCGATGCCACTCAGCCGTGCACGAGTCCACCCGCGCCGCATGCTGCCGCCGATCGACCAGCCCGCGCCCGCATCGACGCGTGCCTGCGCATCGACGAACCACGTAGACGCGCGCGCCGCGCCCAGCGCCGGCGCAAAGCGGGCGCCCAGCATCGTAGCCTGCTCGTTCAGCCGCGCTGCGCCGACGCTGGTCGATAGCGCGCCGAAGCGGCGGTCGATTGTCACGCCGGTCCGCGCATAGCCGGACCGATCGTAATAACCACGTCCCCCCGCTCCCCGATCGCGGCGCGACAGCACGTCGCCGTGTTCGATCGCGGTGGTGACGCCGAACGCCCCCACCTCTTGCCGCACCGCGCCCGCGCTGCCGCTGCGCATGTCGAAGCCGGCGCCATTGCCGTCTGCCACCAGAAACGCCGGCTGCGCGATCCCTGCGAGCCGCGCGGCAAGGTCGCCGCCGCTCTGCGAGAAGGCCAGGCCGAAGCTGGTGCCGCCGCCGATCCGCTGCGTCACTGATCCCGCGATGGCCCGCGCCGCGCCCGCCTGCTGGCTGGTCAGACGCATCGGCTCCAGCCACGTCTCCCCGCCCGGCGAGCGGGCCGCCAACGTCAACGACACGCTGGCGCTGCCCACGTCCATCGCCACCGCGCGGCTGTTCGGTCGCAGCGCACTGGCCAGCGTCGGCATCCGCGCCGCCCGCCCGATCCCGCGCGCTAGATCGGTGGCGAACGCGCGGCCATATCCGTCCAGGATCACCGCGCCCAGCGTCCCAACGTTCGCGTCGCCCATCGGCGCCGACAGCTCGGCACCGCTGCCGCTGGTCACGAGCGCGGTCGTCGCGCCCGCCAGCGTGGAGGTGCCCACCGGCTGGAACGCGCGCGTCAGGTCCATCACCCCGCGGCCATAGATCGCGTCTGTCCCAACCGCGCCGCCGTCGCGCGCGGTGCGCAGCAGCAAGTCGACGATCTGCGCGCCGGTCAGGTTCGGAAACGCCTGCGCCAGCAGCGCGACGGCGCCGCTGATCTGCGGCGCGGCGAACGACGTGCCGGACCACAGGAACACTTCCCCATCCTCGTCCGGCGCGCGCACCCGCTCGCCCACTGCCGCGAGGTAATGCGCGGCGCCGCTGCCCGCCTTGTCGCTGAACGACGACTGCGCGTCGCCGCTATCGACCGCGCCCGCGACGATCACCTGCCCGCGCGCCACCGCCGTATTTTCCGCGACCGCCGCGAACTCGTCGGGATTGTCGGTGCCGTCATTGCCTGCCGCGATGACGATGACGATCCCCGCCGCGGTCGCCCGGTCCAGCGCCGCGATCAGATCCTGCGTCATCGCCGCGCCGCCCAGCGACATGTTGATGACCCGCGCACCCGCGTTGCGCGCCACGTCGACGCCTTGCGCGATGGCGTTCGTCGGAAAGGTGCAGGTCGAATCGCCGTCGGTCTTGGCCTCGGCCGCGCACGTGCCCGGCCTGTCCGCGCGCAGCACGATCAGCGTGGCTTCCGGCGCGACTCCGTGCGATCCGGCACCGTTGCGTCGCCCCGCCGCGGTGAAAGCGACGGCAGTGCCGTGCCCGTCCTCGTCGTCGATCGACGCATTGCCTACCACGTCGCGCGACGCCGAAGCGATCCGGTTGCCGAATTCCGCGCTTTGCAAGTCGATGCCGCTGTCGATGATGGCCAGCCCGATCCCACTGCCGCTCGCGCCTGCATTATACGCGGCCAGCGCGTTCATCGACACCGCGCCCACGGTCGCGCGGTACTCCGCGGTATCGTTCGCCGCGCTGGTGGAGGGCGTCGGCGTCGGCGTGCTCGTCGGGGCAGGAGTCGGCGCCGTGGTGGGGGCAGGCGTCGGCGCCGGGCTGGGCGCCGTCGCGGCTGGCGGGGTCGGGGTGCTCTCCACCCCGCCAGCGCCACCGCACGCCGCCAGCATCGCCACGCCCGCGAGCACGACGGCGGTCCTCGCCCGGATACACCCCGCCACGCGCATCGCAGACCCTTCCCCAGACGCGGCGCATAAACGCCCGTCACCGCTAACGAAGACTTACCACCCGCCACAGCACCTGTCTTGCCCAACCTGCACGAAGGCCTCAGGCCCCAAATCCATCACGGCCATTGGCCTGGATGGGTTTGGGGCCTAGACGGAGCGTGAATGGACCCGCGGCTCGCCACGATCGATACCTGGATCTTCGATCTGGACAACACGCTGTACCCGGCGTCGTCCAATCTGTTCGCACGCATCGATCGGCGGATGACCGGCTATATCATGCGGCTGCTCGGCGTGGGCCATGACGAAGCGCACCGCATCCAGAAGGGCTATTTCCACGATCACGGCACCACCCTGGCCGGGCTGATGCGCGAACACGACGTCGATCCGCACGCCTTCCTGGCGGACGTCCATGATATCGAGATGGACGTGCTCGAACACGACGCCCCCCTCGCCGCCGCCATCGCGAAGCTGCCGGGGCGCAAATTGGTCTTCACCAACGGCGACACGCCCTATGCGGTGAAGGTCCTCGATCGCCTCGGCCTGGCCGACAGTTTCGAAGCGATCCACGATCTGCACGCGATGGGTCTGGTGCCCAAACCGCAACCGTCCGCGTATCTCGGCCTGTGCCAGGCGCACGACATCGATCCGGTGCGCGCGTTGTTCGTCGAGGACATGGCGCGCAATTTGGCCCCCGCCAAGGCGATCGGGATGACCACTGTGTGGATCGACAACGGATCGGAACAGGCGCTTTCGGAACAGGCAGGGGCAGGCGCGGACCGCAGCTACATCGACTTTATCGCCCACGATCTGACGGCGTGGCTCACCGAAATACTGGAGGACGCATGACGGATTTGTCCGCGACGATCGACGCCGCCTGGGAAGACCGCGCGGCGCTTGGCATCGACACCCGCGGCGCGGTGCGCGACGCGGTGGAATGCGCGATCGGCCTGCTCGACACCGGCCAGGCGCGCGTCGCGGAGCCGGACGGCGACGGTGGCTGGCGCGTCAACCAATGGCTGAAGAAAGCGGTGCTGCTGTCCTTCCGCCTGAACGACAATGTCGTGATGGGCGAAGGGCCGTGGTTCGACAAGGTGTCGACCAAATTCAGCGGCTGGGGCGAGCATGCGTTTCGCGCCGCCGGCTTTCGCGCGGTGCCCGGCTCGGTCGTCCGCCGGGGTGCCTTTGTCGCGAAGGGCGCGATCCTGATGCCCAGCTTCGTCAACATCGGCGCGTATGTGGGGGAGGGGACGATGGTCGACACCTGGGCCACGGTCGGAAGCTGCGCCCAGATCGGCCGCAACGTCCATCTGTCGGGCGGCGCCGGCATCGGCGGCGTCCTGGAACCGCTCCAGGCCGATCCGGTCATCATCGGCGACGGCGCCTTCATCGGCGCGCGTTCGGAAGTGGCGGAGGGCGTGCGCGTCGGCGAAGGCGCGGTGCTGTCGATGGGCGTCTATCTCGGCGCCTCCACCAAGATCATCGACCGCGCGACCGGCGAGGTCTTCAAGGGGGAGGTGCCGCCTTATGCGGTCGTCGTCCCCGGATCGTCCGGGGGCAACCTCGGCCTTTATTGCGCGGTGATCGTCAAGCGGGTGGATGCGCAGACCCGTTCGAAGACCAGCATAAACGAATTGTTGCGGGACTGATCGGGGTCGCATCGTCTCGACATTGCCAGGCCGTCTGCCTATCGCGGCCCCGCAAAGACCATCAGGGAATATCGATATGACGACCGCCAGCCAGGTCCTCGACCGCGTCCTCGTCCTCGAAATGGTGCGCGTCACCGAAGCGGCGGCGATCGCGGCGTCCACCTTGGTGGGTCGCGGCGATGAAAAGGCTGCCGATGCCGCCGCGGTGGAAGCGATGCGCGAGGCGCTCAACAGCCTCGACATGGACGGCACCGTCGTGATCGGCGAAGGCGAGCGCGACGAAGCGCCGATGCTGTTCATCGGAGAAAAGGTCGGCACTGGTAATGGCCCGAAGATCGACATCGCGCTCGATCCGCTGGAAGGCACGACGATCTGCGCCACCGCGGGGCCGAACAGCCTGGCGGTGCTGGCCATCGCGGAGGGCGGCGGGCTGCTCAACGCGCCGGACGTCTATATGGAAAAGATCGCGATCGGGCCGGGCTATCCCGAAGGGCTGATCGATCTCGACCGGACCCCGACCGAGAACGTCACCGCGCTCGCCGCGGCGAAGGGCGTGCAGCCGCGCGACATCATCGCGTGCGTGCTCGATCGTCCGCGCCACGAAAAGCTGATCGCGGAATTGCGCAGCGTCGGCTGCGGCATCATGCTGATCGGCGACGGCGACGTGGCTGGCGTGATCGCGACGACCAATCCGGACACCACGATCGACATCTACATGGGCTCGGGCGGCGCCCCCGAAGGCGTGCTGGCCTGCGCTGCGCTGCGCTGCGTCGGTGGCCAGTTCAAGGGGCGGCTGATCTTCCGCAACGACGCCGAACGCGCCCGCGCGGCCAAATGGGGCGTGACCGATCTCGACAAGCAATATGACCTGACCGAACTGGCGCGCGGCGATTGCATCTTCGCCGCGACCGGCGTCACCGACGGTTCGCTCCTCGCGGGCGTGAAGCGCAAGGCTGGCACGATGACGACCGAAAGCGTCGTCATGCGCGCCTCGTCCGGCACCGTGCGCTGGGTCAAGGGCGAGCATCGCCTGGGGTAAGCGTTGGTTTGGGAACGCGACCAGGCCGAGCGATGCTCCGGTCTGCGCCAACGTTTACGGTCACTTCAACCCCGAACGCCATCTCGCCGACCGCCAGACCCACAAGGAAGGACGCGCCGCCGGGCTGGCGGACGCTCGCCGGTTAGGCGCACACGCTCTACATACTGTCGCTCTCCAGCCCGTGGAGCGCGAAGCCGGGCACGACCTCATCGGTGGACAGCCGGCGCAGCCGCTCCGTCACCTGGGGATCGGATACCAGATCAAGCACGGTCGCGTCCGCCTCACCGCCGGCCTGGCGGTGATATTCGACCAGCCAGCTATGCCCCAGGTTGACGATATGGCGCTTCAACGGCTCGAACGGCGCGAGATCGTCGGTCAGGACGATGTCGGGTGGTGAATGGCGCCACGAGTCCCGGCTGCCGCTCGATCGCCCACAATGCACAAGGTTCGGCGACCGCGCCGCACGCTACGCTGCGCACCTGGATCGTCGTGTCGATCACCCCCTCCCGGTCCGCGCCCGGGGATGCCGGAGGCACTTACTGCAAAGGTGGAGCGGGTGAAGGGAATCGAACCCTCGTCGTAAGCTTGGGAAGCTTCTGCTCTGCCATTGAGCTACACCCGCGTCGGATTTGGGCGTGCCATGTTTGGTGTCGTGGCGTCAATGTCGGGCGGGAATTTTCGTGTTTTTGCGCGCCGCGCGCCCGGAATGCGTGACATTCGCGCGCTTTTTGCGGCGTCGTGCTGTTTTTTGGCGAAATTCGCGTGTTTTTTTAGAGGGGCTTTCCGCTTAGCCGCCGTCGCGCAGGGCCTGGGCGGGCCGGACGTTCAGGGTGGCCAGATTGCCGAGGATGCCGACGGCCATCGTGACCGCGATCGAGGCGGCGAGGGTGGCGATCAGGACCGGCCAATCGGGGAGCCAGGGGATCTTGAAGACCTGAACCACGACGTACCAGCCGGCGCCGGCGCCGACGGTCAGCGCGACGGCGGCGAGGATGGTGGTGAGCAGGGCGTATTCGATCGCCTGGACGCCGAG
>DASTLZ010000178.1:0-7665 GCA_035714425.1 Sphingomonas sp. | reverse complement strand
GCGAGGGGACATCGTCGATCGCAACGGCGCGCCACTGGCGCGCACGATCGACGCCTGGACGATCGCGGTCCACCCCAAGCAGTTGATCGGCGATCCGATGGAGATCGCAGCGCGGCTCGCGGCGCTGATGCCGGAGCGGGGCGACCAAGCCTATTTCTATGGCCAGCTGACCAAGGACGTCAGCTTCACTTATCTGGAACGGCGTGCGTCGCCGGCGCTGGTCGAACAGGTGAATGCGATCGGCGAGCCGGCGCTGGTCTTCGCGCGCGAGACGCAGCGGCTGTATCCGCAATCGACGATGGCGGCCCATGCGCTGGGCTTTCTGTCGGTCGATGGCCACGGCATGAGCGGGATGGAACGCTATCTGGACGCGCGGCTGACCAATCCGGCGACGTCCGGCGCGCCCGTGGCACTGTCGATCGATACGCGCGTGCAGGCCGCGATGGAGAGCGAGCTGGGCCGCGCGATGAGCGATTACCAGGCCAAAGGCGCCGCCGGCATCGTCATGGACGTGGCGACCGGCGAGGTGACGGCGATGGTGTCGTTGCCGATCTTCAACCCCAATCGCGTCGGCATGGCCGGGACCGAACAGCTGCGCAACAACGTGACGCAAAGCGTGTACGAGCTGGGATCGACGTTCAAGCCGATCGCAATGGCGGCGGCGATCGATTCGGGCACGGTGACGTCGATGGCGCGACGGTTCGACGCGACGGCGCCGCTCAAGATCGGGCGCTATTCGATCCACGACGACCGCGGGCATGAACAAAAGCGCTGGCTCAACATCCCCGAGACGCTGATCTATTCGTCGAACATCGCGACCGCGCGCATTGCGAACGAAGTCGGCCCGACGCGGATGCAGGCGATGTTCCGTAAGCTGGGCTTCGACACCAAGCCCGATGTCGAGCTGAAGGAGAAGGGACGGCCGCTATGGCCGACCTATTGGGCGCGCACCACGGTGATGACGACTGCCTACGGCCACGGAATCGCGGTGACGCCACTGCATCTGGCGAGTGCCTATGCGACGATGGTCAACGGCGGCATCTGGCGCCCGGCCACGCTGCTTCGCGTGGCGCCCGGCCATGCGCCGCGCGGGCGGCGCGTCATCAGCGAGGCGACCAGCGCGCGGATGCGCCAGCTGCTGCGCCTCATCGTGCTCGACGGCACCGGCCGCAAGGGCGAAGCGCCGGGCTATCGCGTCGGGGGCAAGACCGGGACGGCCGAAGTGGCGCAGGCAGGGGGCTATGCCCGCAACGCCAACGTGTCGACCTTTGCCGCGGCGTTCCCGATGGATGCGCCGCGCTATGTCGTCATCGCGATGCTCGATTCGCCGAAGCGGGTGCAGGCCAATCTGTTCCAGACGACGGCCGCCTATACCGCGGCGCCCGTCGTCAGTCGGGTCATCAGCCGTACCGGCGCGATGTTGGGCGTGTTGCCCGATGCCAGCCGCGACATCGACGAAAGCGACCTGACGCCGCTGCTCTGGCATGCGCCCGGCACGCAAGGTGCCGCGACCCAGCACGATGCGGGTGCCGAATGAAGCTGGGCGCGCTGACCGGTGGTGACGAAGCGGCGATCGTGACCGGCTTCGCGATCGATCACCGCAAGGTCGCGCCCGGCACGATCTTCGGCGCATTTCGCGGTGCGCGGGTGAACGGCGAGGATTTCATCGCCGATGCGGTGCGCAGCGGCGCCATCGCCATCGTCGCCGCGCCCGATGCGCACGTCGATGGCGCGCTGCATATCGCCGATCCATCGCCGCGCGAACGCTTCGCACGGGCAGCGGCCCAGTTCTTTGCGCCGTTCCCGGCGACCGCGGTCGCCGTTACCGGCACCAACGGCAAGACGTCGACGGTCGAGATGGCCCGCCAGCTATGGCGGATGGCCGGCCATCACGCAGCATCGATCGGTACGCTGGGCGTGACCACGTCCGACGAGCGGGTGACGACGGGACTGACCACGCCGGACGTCGTAACCTTCCTGTCGAACGTCGCCGGGCTGGCGCGCGAAGGCGTGACTCACGTCGCGTTCGAGGCGTCCAGCCACGGTCTTTGCCAGTATCGCACCGAGGGACTGCCGGTCACGGCCGCGGCGTTCACCAATCTGAGCCGCGATCATCTGGATTATCACGGCGACATGGGCGCCTATCTCACGGCCAAGCTGAGGCTGTTTTCCGAAGTGCTCGCGCCCGACGGCACGGCCGTCGTCTGGGCGGACGACCCGTATTCGGCGCGTGTCATCGATCTGGCGCGCGCGCGCGGCAACCGGTTGTTGACGGTGGGGGCGAATGGCACCGCGCTGCGGCTGATCGACCGTGCACCGACGTTGCTGGGGCAGGTGCTGACCATCGAGGCGGATGGCGAGACGCACCGGGTCGCGCTGCCCCTGATCGGGGGGTATCAGGCGGCGAACGCCCTGGTCGCCGCTGGATTGATGATCGCGACCGGTGGGGACACGGCGGCGACCTTGCACGCGACGTCGCGGTTGCAGCCGGTGCCTGGGCGGCTGGAGCGCGCCA
This sequence comes from Sphingomonas sp., assembly GCA_035714425.1. GTDB lineage: Bacteria > Pseudomonadota > Alphaproteobacteria > Sphingomonadales > Sphingomonadaceae > Sphingomonas. Next base: position 5,150 of record DASTLZ010000178.1, on the reverse strand, counting down.
CCATCACGCGCCGCGGGGCGCCCGTATACGTGGATTACGCCCACACTCCCGATGCGCTCGAAGCCGCGATCGCAGCACTCAAGCCGCATGCGGCTGGGCGCCTGATCGTGGTGTTCGGCGCCGGCGGAGATCGGGACGCGGGCAAGCGCGGGGCAATGGGGCAAGTGGCGGCGACGCAGGCGGACGTGGTCATCGTGACCGACGACAATCCACGCACCGAAAACCCTGCCGCGATCCGTCGCGCGGTGCTCGACGGGGCGAACGGTGCGCGGGAGATTGGCGACCGGCGCGAGGCGATCGGCGCGGCGATTGCCCAGGCCGAAGCGCAGGATATCGTGCTGATCGCCGGCAAGGGGCACGAGCGGGGGCAGATCGTCGGTGATTTCGTCCTGCCCTTCGACGACGTGGCCGTGGCAAGGGAGTGTGCCGCATGAATGCCGATTCCGCATCTTCGCCGCCGGCGTCCGGCGGTGACAAGCCAGCGCGCGAGCGCCGCAAGCTGCACTTGCGCTATGGCGCCGGCTCGCCCGGCGGGTCGCTGCACGCGGCGGGGAGCGCCGGAGGCGAGCGGCGTTGACGCCGCTGTGGACTTCCCCCGACATCGCCGCGGCGACCGGGGGTATCGCGTCCGGCGACTTTGTCGTGTCCGGGGTGGCGTTCGACAGTCGCGAGGTCGGGCCGGGCGATCTGTTCGTCGCGCTTAGTGGCGAAGCAACGGACGGCCACCGGTTCGCGCATCAGGCATTCGCTCAAGGTGCGGCTGGCGCGATCGTATCGCAGGATTGCGCCGGTCCGCATGTGCGCGTGGCGGATACCTTTGTCGCGTTGCAGGATCTGGCGCGCGCGGCGCGCGCACGCACGGAGGCACGGATCATCGGCGTGACCGGATCGGTCGGCAAGACGAGTGCCAAGGAAGCCTTGTTCGCCGCGCTCGATCGGACTTGGGCGGGCGACGTCCATCGTTCCGTCAAGAGCTACAACAACCATACCGGCGTGCCGCTGTCGCTGGCGCGAATGGCCGCGCGGATGACTGTCGGCGTGTTCGAAATGGGGATGAGCCACGCTGGTGAACTGGCCACGTTGACCCGCATCGTGCGGCCGCATGTGGCGATCGTTACCGCGATCGCGCCCGCGCATACCGAATTCTTCGCCGATGAAAGTGCGATCGCGGACGCCAAAGGCGAAATCTTCCAAGGGCTGGAGCCGGGCGGTACGGCGATCATCCCTTTCGACAGTCCGCACCGCGATCGGCTGATCGCGGCTGCCCGGCCCTACGCCGGGCGGATCGTCACCTTCGGTCGCCATAAGGACGCGGATGTCCGGGCGCTCGAAGCGATGCGCATGGCGGGGGGGAATACGTTCGTCACCGCGCGGGTCGGGGTTCGTCAGGTCAGCTTCATCCTGTCGCAGCCGGGCGACCATTGGGTGTCGAATGCGCTTGCGGTGATGGCGGCGGTCGAGGCGGTCGATGGTGACATCGGCCTGGCAGGGCTGGCGCTGGCCGACATGGACGGTCTGGCCGGGCGCGGTGCGCGGTTCATGGCGCCGGTATCTGGCGGCGAAGCGCTGGTGATCGACGAAAGCTATAACGCCAATCCCGCGTCGATGGCCGCGACTCTCGCGGTGCTGGCGCGCGAACAGGGGCGGCACATCGCGTTGCTTGGCGAGATGCGCGAGCTGGGCGCAGCGTCGGCCGAATATCACGCGGGGCTTGCCGGGCCGATCATCGCCGCGGGCGTCGAGACGGCGCTGCTGGTCGGTCAAGCGATGGCGCCGCTGGCCGACGCCCTTGAGGGGCGGGTCGAATTCGTCCATGTGCCCGATGCGGCCGCGGCGCTGGGCGCCGTCCGCGCGATGCTTTCGCCGGGCGATGTGCTGCTGGTCAAGGGTTCGAACGGTGTCGGTCTCGCGCGCGTGATCGCTGGATTGCAGGGCGGAAGTTAGACGATGTTATTCTGGATCGCCGAGCAGCTGGGCTTCCCCGGCATCCTGAACCTGATCCGATATCAGTCGACCCGGACGGGTGGCGCCGTGGCGACCGCCTTGTTCATCGGTCTCATCATCGGTCCGCGTTTCATCGGCTGGCTGCGGGTTCGCCAGGGCAAGGGCCAGCCGATCCGCGCCGACGGTCCGCAGACGCATCTGGCCAAGCGGGGCACGCCGACGATGGGCGGCCTGATGATCCTGACCAGCCTGACCCTGTCGATCCTGATCTGGATGGACCTGACCAACCCGTTTGTCTGGGCCTGCCTGTTCGTGACGCTGGGCTTCGGCGCGATCGGCTTCCTCGACGATTACGACAAGGTGCGAAAGGCGAGCACCGCCGGCGTCTCCGGCCGCACGCGGCTGGCGCTGGAATTCCTGATCGCCGGCGTCGCGTCGGCGATCGTCATGCATCAGAACGGCACCGGCCTGTTCCTGCCGTTCACGAACCGCATGTATATCGAACTGTGGTATTTCTACCCGGTTTTCGCGGCGTTCACGATCGTCGCCTTCGGCAATGCCGTCAACCTGACGGACGGGCTCGACGGGTTGGCGACGATGCCGGTCATCATCGCCGCGGTCGCCTTCATGATTATCGTCTATCTTTGCGGCAACGTGAAATTCGCCGATTATCTGGGTATCCCCCATGTGCCGCGTGCGGGCGAGTTGGCGATCTTCTGCGGGGCGATGGTGGGCGCCGGGCTGGCGTTCCTGTGGTTCAACGCGCCGCCCGCGGCGGTCTTCATGGGCGACACCGGCAGCCTCGCGCTGGGCGGCGCGCTGGGCACCATCGCCGTCATCGCGCATCACGAGATCGTGCTGGGCATCATCGGTGGCCTGTTCGTGGTCGAGGCGATGAGCGTGATCATCCAGGTGTTCTTCTACAAGCGCACCGGCAAGCGGGTGTTCCGCATGGCCCCGATCCACCATCATTTCGAACAGCTCGGCTGGAGCGAGCCGACCGTGGTCATCCGTTTCTGGATCATCGCCCTGGTTCTGGCGCTCGCGGGCCTGTCGACGTTGAAGCTCAGGTGATCGCCGCGCGCGCCTGGGCCGGGAAGCGCTACGCGGTGCTGGGACTGGCGCGATCGGGGACAGCGACCGTGCGTGCCTTGCTGGCCGCCGGAGCGCGGGTCGTGGCGTGGGATAGCGACGAAGGGCGGCGTAGCGTGTTCCTGTCCTTGGGGGGAAGCGGTATCGGCGCGGCTGTCGGCAGCGGTACGTCTGCGGCGCCCCCACTCCACCATCCTGCGGATGGTCCCCCTCCCCGTGCCGCGGAGGAGCTTTCGATCGCTCCGCTCGACGACCTCGACGGTTTCGACGCGCTCGTCGTCTCTCCCGGCGTCCCGCTCAAGACTCATCCCCTCGCGGCGCAGGCGCGGGCGGCTGGGTTGTCGATCATCGGCGACATCGAACTGTTCGCGCAGGCCCGTGCCGATCTGCCGCCGCACAAGGTCGTCGGGATCACCGGGACCAACGGGAAGTCGACGACCACCGCGCTCGTCCATCATATCCTGAAGACCGCGGGCGTCGCGACCCTGATGGGCGGCAACATCGGCCTGCCGATCCTGGAACAAGCGCCGCTCCCCGACGGGGGCGTCTATGTCCTCGAACTGTCGAGCTATCAGATCGATTTGACGCAGTCGCTGGATTGCGACGTGGCGGTATTGCTCAATATCACGCCGGACCACCTCGATCGCTATGAGGGGATCGCGGGTTATGCCGCGTCGAAGGCGCGACTGTTCGCGATGCAAGCGCCGGACCATGCCGCGATCATCGGCATCGGCGACAGCTATTGCGCCGCCATCGCACGCAGCCTTTCGGCGCGCGCCGAGTATCTGACCAAGATCGCGCCGGGCGTCTGCATGGATCAGCGCGGCTGGCCGGCCCTGCAAGGCCCCCACAATGCGCAGAACGCGCTGGCCGGGATCGCCGTCGCGCGCGCGCTGGGTATCGACGAAGCGACCATCGACCGCGCCTTGGCGAGTTTCAAGGGCCTGCCGCACCGCATGGAGCGGATCGCGACCGTGCAGGGCGTCGCTTATGTCAACGATAGCAAGGCGACCAACCCCGAAAGCACCGCGCCTGCGCTTGCAGCGTTCGCCCGGGTGCATTGGATCGTTGGCGGGCGCGCCAAGGGCGACGATCTGGATGCCTGCGCGCCCGCGTTCGGCCATGTCGCGCGCGCATATACGATCGGCGAAGCGGGCGCGCGGTTTGCCGCGATCCTGAAGGATCACATAGCGATCGAGGAAGCCGGCACGCTGGCCGCCGCGGTCGCCAGCGCGGCGGCAAGAGCGCAGCCGGGCGAAACCGTGCTGCTGTCGCCCGCTTGTGCTAGCTTCGACCAATTCAGGGACTATGAGGAACGCGGCGCTGCGTTTCGCGCTGCCGTAGAGGGACTGGCATGACCGACATGCGGGCGCCGCGGGGGCTGGTCGCGCAGATGCAGCGACGGGGCGGACGTGGCGATCGCTCGCCGCTGGGCACGTGGTTCTGGGACATCGACCGGATGCTCCTGCTGCTGACGCTGTTCCTGATCGCCATCGGCCTGATCGCCGTCGCCGCTGCGTCGCCTGCCACCGCAGCGCGCTATTCGGGCGAACATCACAAGCTGGCTCCGCTTTATTATTTCTGGCGCCAGCTGATGTGGGTCGGCGTATCGTTGCCGGTTCTGTTCGGCGTGTCGATGCTGCCCGTTGCGCTGGCGCGGCGCATGGCGCTGATCGGCGCGGCATTGCTCATGGCGCTGCTTGCACTCACCCCGTTCATCGGTGCGGAGCATAACGGCGCGCGGCGCTGGATCTGGCTTGGCATTTCCGAGTTCCAGCCGTCTGAATTCCTGAAGCCGCTGTTCATCGTGAGTATCGCCTGGGTGCTGTCGCTGAAGGCGAAGGACCAGGAATTGCCGACCGTCCTCATCACCGGCGCGGCGACGGCGGCAGTGGCGGGGATGCTGATGCTGCAACCCGATTTCGGGCAGACCATCATCTTCTGCGGCGTGTGGCTGGCGCTGCTGATGATCGCGGGTACGCCCGCACGGGTGATGATCGGGCTGATCGCGGCCGCACCGGTCGGGCTGGTCGCCGCGTATATGTTCTATGGAACGGCGCGAAAGCGCATCGACGCGTTCATCTTTCCCGACGCCGACGTCGAAGGGGCAAGCG
>DASTLZ010000177.1:0-9961 GCA_035714425.1 Sphingomonas sp. | reverse complement strand
AGCGGCACGCCGATGGCGAGCGTGTCGAGCGCGACGCGGGTGCGGGCGGGGCGGCTCCACTGGGCGGGAGAGACGGCGATCACGGCGCCATGCTCCGCTTGCGGCGGGTGGCGAGCCAGCGCTCGATCAACAGCAGCGCGGCGATCGCGATCGCCAGCCACGGCCGCACATCGCGCGCGGGTTGCGGATACGTGTCACCGCCCGTGACCGGCGCCACGTCGCGCGCCATCGCGCGGGCGGGCGGGGGCGGCTGGGGGAGCAGCAGTGCGCGCAACCGTTGCGGAAAATCGGGGTCGAGCAGCATCGGGCTGGTTGCCGGCACCAGCGGCTGCGTCAGCCGCAGCAGGCGCCCGCGTGGCACCGAACGCTCCTCGATCAGTGCGCCGCCCGACGCATCGCGCCAGACGATGCTGGCGCGAGACGCTGGGACGATGGTGTCGCCCGCCACCAGCATCGTGCCGCCACGATCGAGCACCGCCTGTACCTGCGCCGGGATCGGCCCCGGCACCAGCCAAGCGAGGATGCGCGTGCCGGGTACGATCGGACGAGCAGGCGTGCCGATGTCGGTGCCGCCCCAGGCGCGCACCGCGGCGGCGACATACGGCGATCCGCCCGCCTGCCGCACGGCGACCGTCGGGGTGCGGTCGGGCGCGCGGGGCGGGGCCGGCATCGCGCCGCCCGCGAGTTGCCAGGTCACCGCGCGTGACAGGCGGGGGCGTTCGCCGTCCAGCCCCTGCACGATCGCCGGCACGATGACGCGCAACGGCACGCCGGGGGCGAGATCGGCATCGAGCTGGCGCAGCAGGCTCGCGATGGTCGTGGTGGCGGGGGGCGGTGTGGCGAGCGCCGGAAAGCCCGGCGCCAGCCAAATCGCACGATCGCTCTCGGGTACCACCGGCCGCGCCACACCCGGCACGACCGCGACAACGGGCCGCGGATCGTGCGCGCCGAACACCGCCGGCCGCGCGAGCCACAGCGCTATCAGCGCGATCAGCAGTAGCCGCGCGATCAGCAGCGGCCATTCGTCGAGCCGCGGCCGGTGGCGTGGGCGCGGGCGTTCGCGCAGCCAGCGCAAGGCGGCGAAGTCGGTCGGCCGCTGCTCCGTGCGGCCCGCCAGGTGGATCACCAGCGGCACGATCAGCGCCGCGAGCGCCGCCAGTGCGGCCGGAAGAAGCAGCGCTGGCGTCATCCGAACAGTGCGCGCAACGGGGAATCGAGCGGTTCGTCCAGGATGTATTCGACATGGCGCACGCCGCCGCCTTCGAGCTGCCCGTGCAATGCCGCCCGTGCGGCGGAGAATCGCGCGACGAAATCGGCACGCAGGGCGGGCGCGTCGGCCAGCAATTCCTCGCCCGTCTCAGGATCGCGGAAGCGGTGCCCGCCGTCGAAGGGGAAATCGCGTTCCTCCACCGTCAGCAGCTGGATCGTCAGCACTTCGCGTCCGGCGGCCGATAGCTTGACCAAGGCGTCGGCGCATTCGGGATCAAAACAATCGCCAAGCAGGACAACCAGATCGCGGGTGCCGACCCGTTCCCAGATCGACGCGAGGCCGCCGTCCGCGGGAAAGCCGCCGCCGGGCGCGAGATCGTGCAGCGCCAGACGTATTCGGTCGCGCTGGCGCGTGCCGTTCCCCGGCGGAACCATGCCAAGCCCCGTGTCGCTCAAGGTCAGCAGCGCGAAACGATCGCCTCCGGCCATCGCCAGTTCAACCAGCGCCATCGCCAGCGCCTTGGCGGCATCGAGGCGCGACCAATCGGCACGCACGCCGTCCGCCTGTGCCATCGATGCGCTGGCATCGACCAGAATCCACAGGCACAACGGGCTTTCACGCTCCGCCTCGCGCACGAAAAAGCGATCGGAGCGCGCATAGAGTTTCCAGTCGACCTGGCGCAGTTCGTCGCCGCGTTCGTAAGCGCGATATTGCGCGAATTCGAGACCGGCCCCGCGGCTTCGGCTCGCGTGCAGGCCCAAGCCATGATCCCCGATCGCGCGACGCGACGATAGCATCAGACCCTTCAGCCGCGCACGCACGCCGGCGGGGAGCAGATCGCGCGTCATGCCCGCCGTCCTGCCCAACTCGCCTCTGCCCCGTCTCGCTCGCGGCGCTCAGGTCGCACAGAACCCATCCCCACGAACATCACGCACGCGGCGCGGGCATGTCCCGCACCACCGCGGCGATCACGTCGTCGGCGCTGCGCCCCTCGGCTTCCGCGGCGAAGCTGAGCAGCAGGCGGTGGCGCATCACCGGCGCGGCCAATGCCGCGATATCGTCGCGCGTCGCGGCCAGGCGGCCGTGGAGCAAGGCGCGCGCCTTGGCCGCCAGGATCAGCGACTGGCCCGCGCGCGGCCCCGCGCCCCAGCGTACATATTTGGTGACCGCGTCGGGCACACCCTCGCCGGGCCGAGTCGCACGCACCAGCCGGTTGACCCAGTCGAGCAGATCGGCCGAGACATGGACGTCCCGTACCCAAGTCTGCAACGCCAGCACGTCGGCCCCGCCCATCACCTGCGGCACGCCTGCACCGGCGGCGCCGGTCGTCTGCATCAGGATCTCGCGCTCTTCCGCCTCCGTGGGATAGCCCACGCGGATGTGGAGCAGGAATCGGTCGAGCTGCGCCTCCGGCAAGGGATAGGTGCCGGCCTGTTCGAGCGGATTCTGCGTGGCGAGCACGAAGAACGGCGCGGGCAGTTCGTGGGTGACGCCGGCGTAGCTGACGGTGCGCTCCTGCATCGCTTCCAGCAAAGCTGCCTGCGTCTTGGGCGGGGTGCGGTTCAGTTCGTCGGCGAGGAGCAGATTGGTGAACACCGGCCCCGGTTGAAAGCGAAACGCGCGTTTGCCGGTGCCGTGGTCCTCTTCCAGCACTTCGGTGCCCAGGATGTCGCTGGGCATCAGATCGGGGGTGAATTGCACCCGCCGAAAATCGAGCGCGAGCGCCTGCCCCAGCGTGCGCGCGAGCAGGGTTTTGCCCAGCCCCGGCACGCCTTCGATCAGGCAATGGCCGCCGGCCAGCAGTGCGATCAGCAATTGTTCGACGACGTCGGCCTGGCCGACGATCGCCTGGCCGATGGCGGCGCGCAGCGTGCCGAGCTTGGCGAGCTGTGGCTGCACATCGGCTTCGGTGATGTCCGCCGTCATCTCAGACGCTCAGCGCGTACATGACGATGTTGACCGCAAAGCGCGTATTGTCCTCGGCCAGGAAGCGCTTGTTGCGCCAGTCGTAATCCCATTCGCACCCGTAATCCTTGTTGCTGTACAGAACGCCCAAGCGCCCACCGATGGAAATGCCCTTCAGATAATCGTGGACCAGGTCGTCGCCCCAGCCGTTGAGTTCCAGGCCGGTATTGGGTGGCCCGGAAAATCTGAAGAAGGCGCGGTAGAGCGGGTGCGACGACGGCAATTTGCGCAGCGCGGCGGGGCCGAAGATCGCCGCCATCTGGCGCTCGAACGATTTGGCGAACAGGCCGTCGATGTCGTGATTGCAATCGTCGACCAGCACGAAGCCGCCGGCGCGGACGTAGCGTTCGAAATTGCGCCGCTCCGCCGCGGAAAACTCGACCAGTTTGTGGCCGGCGATGTAACAGAAAGGTGCGGTCAACATCTTCGGATCGGACAGTGCGACCACGCGCTCCTTGGGGTCGACGCGCAGGTTGGTGTAATCGATCAGCGCGGTGATGACGTTGGCCGGCATGCGCTGGTCGACGTCCCAGTCGCCCGACTGATAGCTCAGCCGGGTGAACCAGAAATCATAGGACGGCGCGGCAAACGCGGGGCCGGGCATCGCCGCAGCGACGCATGCGGCCGCGCCGCACTTCAGGAAATCCGCGCGCGTCATCGTCGTCCCGGCACGGGGCAGGGATGACGATGTGCGGCCGATCGGTGGCTCAGACCGCATCCGACAGCGAAGTGAAGGTGAAATCGCGCAATTTCATCGGCGGGATCACCATCACCAGCGACGATTCGTCCCCCGCGACGCGCACCGGCCGGCCCAATTCCTCGACATTGTTGAGCATGATGACCGGCGAGTCGTTGAAGCGGAAGTTCTTGATCGGGTATTTGATCTGGCCACCCTCGATATAGAAGGTGCCGTCACGCGTCAGGCCGGTGAGCAGCACGGTCTGCGGATCGACCATGCGGATATACCAGGTCCGCGTGACCAGAATGCCCTTCTCCGTCGATCGTACCAGATCGGCCGTCGATTTCGTGCCGCCGGCCATGATGAGGTTGCCGGGCTGGCCGACCGCGGTCTTACCCTGCTTCTGGGCCCAGTAGCGCGAATATTGCAGCGCTGCGATTCGGCCCTTGTCGCCGATCGGCATCGCCGTGCGCGCCAGGAAATCGTCGTCCCACGGCCGCACCGCCGCACCGGGATAGGACGGATCGGCCGAAAAGCTGATGCGCGGGTCGTACACCTGCTCGCCGATCTTGTTGCCGCCCCCCTTCTTCGACAGGAAACTGCGCCCTTCGTCCGCCTGACGCGCGTCGAAGAAGTTGAACATGAAGCTGATGAGCCCGGCGGCCGCTGCCGGTTCGAGGATCACGGTATATTTGCCGGGCTCCAGTGCCTTGGCGTCCGCGGACGCGCTGGCTTTCCTCATGGCGGTGCGGATTTCGGTGCCAGCGTCGAAGCTGGTCGCGTCCTGCACGTTGCGCCCGACCCAACCCGATCCGCGGCCATCCTCGGTGCGCACGGTGCAGGTATAGTCCAGCGCCGTCGCCTGCTGATAGCCGCGATTGCCCTTGCTGTTCGCAAACGCGCTGAAGCTCTGCCCGTCCTGCAGGAAGCCGGCAGCGATCAGTTTGCCGGCGCGGCAGGGCTGGATGGAATCCGCTGCCACCTTGGCCCGGTATTCCGGCGTGATCGCGGCGGTCGCGGCACTGAAGGTCGGTGTCGCGGTATAGACCTGCTTGCCGACGGCGGGGACGAATTCCGGGTTTTCGGGCGCCAGCCGCGCGAGATCCTCTGCCCGGCGGACGACGCGTGCCAGCGACGCGTCGTCGAACTGGTTGATCGTCGCGATGCCGACGCGCTTGCCGAACGCCACTTCCACCGCGAGATCGACGTTCGACACGATGCCGCTGGTCGACACGTTGTTGAGCGCGAAGCGGACGTTGCCGTCGACGGAGCCGGTGAGTTGCGCGCTGCATTGATCGGCCTTCGACAAAGCGACGACCTTGTCGAGGATGCGATAGGCTTCCGCCTGGGTGAGGATGGTCATGATCGTGTCTCCTCAGCCGAGCGTGCGGGCGGTGTTGATGACGTTGATGCCGTTGAAGCGCGCGGTCGACGATCCGTGGCTGACGGCGGATACCTGCGCCGGCTGGCCTTTTCCGTCGAAGAACGAGCCGCCCAGCCGGTAGTCGCTGGCATCGCACACGCCGACGCACGCGTTCCAGAATTCGGGGGTGCGGATCTGATAGGCGACGTCCTCGATCTGCTGCGTGATCTGGCCGTTCTTGATCTCGAAGAACAATTCGCCGCCGAATTGCGCATTGTATCGCTGCTGATCGATCGAAAACGATCCGTCGCCGACGATATAGATGCCGTTCTGGACACCCTTTATCATGTCGGCCACCGATTGCTTCTTCGTGCCGGGCAATAGCGAGATATTGGCCATGCGCTGGAACTGGATGTTTGACCAGCTGTCGGCATAGGCGCAGCCGTCCGACGCGGTCTTGCCCAGGATGTGCGCCTGATCGCGGATCGCTTGGTAATCGACCAGCTTGCCATCGCGGATGATGTCCCAGCGCTTGGTCTTGATCCCCTCGTCGTCGTAACCGACCGCGCCCAGGCTGCCGGGCTGCAATTTATCGGCGACGATGGTGACGTTCGGGCTGCCATATTGGAAATGCGCCGCGCGCTTGTCGAGCGTGGCGAAGCTGGTGCCGGCGTAATTGGCTTCATAGCCCAGCACCCGGTCCAGCTCGGTCGGATGGCCGACGCTCTCGTGGATGGTCAGCCAAGTGTGCGAGGGGTCGAGGACCAGATCGTATTTGCCGGGTTTGACCGACGGCGCCTTCAGCTTGGCGCGCGCCTGCTTGGCCGCGGCGATCGCGTCTTCCTTGATGTCGTAGGACAGGCCGTAATTCACCACGCCGTTGGGCGAAACGTATTTGTCCTTCGCGTTGCCATCCAGATATTCGAAGCCCAGCCCCATCGGCGCGGACAGGCCGCCGCGGGTGCGGAACTTGCCGCTGGCCTTGTCGATCGCCGTGACCGTCAGCGGCGCCCAGATGCGGTGGACGTCCTGATCGACATACGATCCGTCGGTGGAGGCGAAATACTTTTGCTCGTTGACCAGGAACAGGATCGAATTGACGAAATCCGCGCCCGCCCCCATTGCCGCGGCGTTGACGCTCAACAGCAGGTCGGCCTTGTCCTTGATCGGCACCGCCATCGAATTCTTGACGATCGGGGTCTTCCAGCTGACTTCGCCGACGCCTTTGGTCGGGGCCAGCTGGACGGGTGCGGTCTGTGTCCTGGCGTTCGCCTTGGCGATGGCGGTCGCCTGGCGTGCGGCGGCAGCGATGGCATCCGCGGACAGATCGTTGGTCGCGGCGAAGCCCCAGGCGCCGGATGCGATCACGCGGATGCCGACGCCGGTCGATTCGGTGTTCACGACGTTTTCGACATGCGCGTCGCGGGTGATGACGAACTGGCGCAGGTAACGCCCGACGCGCACGTCGCAGTAACTGGCGCCGGCCCCGGTCGCGGCGGTCATTGCGACATCGGCCAGCCGCTTCTTCACGCCGACGTCGATCGCGGATTGCAGATCCTGCGCGGCGATCGCGCGGCCCAGGAAGGGGGGCAGCGCACCGCCGGCCAGCGCAAGGCCGGTGGCAGTCAGGAAGTCACGTCTGTGCAAGGCAATTCCTCCGGCCGATCGCGACCATTCGAGGGTCGCTGGTGCCGCCGGTCCCGCGGCGGTAACCCAGCTTAATCAAGCACCGCGGTGCGTCAAACCCCGTATTGTAGTATTTGCGCCGGCCAGCAGATCGCCGATAGCGCCGCGACACCGCCCATTCGAAGGATCGCCACGCCCATGCCCAAGCCCCCGATCGATCCGGCATTCCTGACGGCGCTGCCCAAGGCCGAATTGCACCTGCACATCGAAGGCAGTCTAGAGCCCGAGATGATGGTGGCACTGGCCCGACGAAACCGTGTCGCAATCCCGTTCAAGTCGGTCGAGGAAGTCCGCGCGGCCTATCGCTTCACCGATCTGCAGAGCTTCCTCGACATCTATTATGCCGGCGCCGACGTGCTGCGCACCGAGGAAGATTTCCGAGATCTGGCGAGCGCCTATTTCGATCGCGCGGCGGCCGACGGCGTCGTCCATGCCGAAATCTTCTTCGATCCGCAGACCCACACCCACCGCGGTATTCCCTTCGAGGTGGTCGCGCGCGGCCTGTTCGCGGCGATCGACGAAGCCAAGGCCCGACACGGCATGACCGTGGAATTGATCCTGAGCTATCTGCGCCATCTGGACGAGGACGACGCCTTCGCGACACTGGCGCAGGCCGAGCCGTGGCTGGAGCGGATCGTCGGGGTCGGCCTGGATTCCTCCGAGCTGGGCCATCCGCCCGCCAAGTTCGCGCGCGTGTTCGCGGCGTCGCGCGAACGCGGGCTGAAGCTGTGCGCCCACGCCGGCGAGGAAGGCCCGCCCGCCTATGTCCATGAAGCGCTAGACGTGCTGAACGTCGATCGGATCGACCACGGCAATCGCTCTCTGGAGGACCCGGCGCTCGTCGCCCGGCTGGCGCGCGCCGCGATGACGCTGACCGTGTGTCCGCTGTCCAACGTGACGTTGCGCAACGTCGCCAGCCTGGATGTGCATCCGATCGACCGGATGCTCGACCTGGGCTTGCGCGCGACGATCCATTCGGACGATCCGGCCTATTTCGGCGGCTATATCGGGGAGAATTTCCGCGCGACGACGGCTGCACGCGGCCTGTCGCGCGAGCAGGTGGTAACGCTGGCGCGCAACAGTTTTTTGGGGGCGTTCCTGAGTGACGAAACCCTCAGCGCCCATCTGGCGCGGCTGGACGCCTTCGTGAAGAATGCCTGATCGCGCGCGCGGATGCGATCGTTTTGCTGTTCTGCGGGTCGAAGAAAGTCTGGCGCCAGGCGTGGCGATGGCGGGCGTGCTGTTTCCCCCCCGCGCAAGTCGGCATCGTGGTGTTGCCGATCATGCTGTTCCATCAACTGCAATTGATCGCCTGCGCCGTCATCGCGCGACGCCTTGCCGATACGGCCGAGACGGCCAATGTCGCAGATGATATCAGAACAGGAGACGCGATGTAATTGCGGCCGAAGGATCGACTGTTAACTTTTCCATCCGAGATTAGCTTTTCTTGCAATTCTCGTTGACCTCCTGCGTAACCGCGTTACTAGCGCTGGCAGCAGGAGCCAAACATGACCGAAGATAATACCGACATCAACGCCGTCGAACTCGCAACCGAATTGACGATTGCTTGGTTGGGCAATCCCAACACCCGCACCACCGCCGAAGACGTCCCCGCCTTCCTGGGCAAGATGCACGAAACCGTGTCGATGCTGTTCGGCCGCGCCGATGCGCCGGCGCCGGCAGAAGCCCCGGCCGAATACACCGCCGCAGTGTCGGTGCGTAAGTCTTTGGCGTCGAAGGACCACATCATCTCGATGATCGATGGCAAGCCGTACAAGACGTTGCGCCGTCATCTGGCGACCAATGGCATGACGCCCGCCGAATATCGCGATCGTTACGGCTTGAAACCCGATTACCCGATGGTCGCCGAGAATTACTCGGAAAGCCGTCGCGCGATGGCCAAGAAGATCGGCCTGGGCCGCAAGCCCGGTGCGCGCAAGGCGGCCGACGATGCAGCGCCCGCTGCTGCGCCGGCACCGCGCAAGCGCAAGGCAGGGGCGCCCGGCGAAGCGTGATCGCCTGATCGCGGCAGCAGTCGAAAAACGGCCGTGGGCGATAAGCCTGCGGCCGTTTTTGCGTCTGGCGTAGCGCGCCCGTCGATGGTCGCCGTTGACGCGCGTACGGTGGCGCAGCATGGCGACCCGATGCGCTTCTTCTCCGACAATGCCGCTCCCGTGCACCCCGCCGTCATGGCCGCGATTGCGGCGGCGAATACGCTGGATACGGCCTATGACGGCGACGCGCTGAGCCGCAGTCTGGATGCGGTGCTGTCGGAGACGTTCGAGACCCCGGTCCGCGCCTTGTGGGTGCCGAGCGGCACGGCGGCGAATTGCCTGGCGCTGGCGGCGATGTGCCCGCCTTATGGCGGCATCGTCTGTCACCGTGACTCGCACATTCAGAACGACGAATGCGGCGCGCCGGAATTCTACACCCACGGCGCCAAGCTGATCCTCGCCGACGGTGACGGCGCGAAAGTGACGCCGGCGACTTTGGCCAGTGTCATGAATGCAATCGCCAACGACGTCCACCGGGTTCAGCCACACGCCATATCGATCACCAACGCGACCGAATACGGCCGGGTCTATTCGCCCGACGAGGTCGCGGCGATCGGCAATTTGGCCAGGGCGCGCGGGCTGGGGCTGCACATGGACGGCGCGCGCTTCGCCAATGCGGTGGCGACTTTGGGCTGCTCGCCGGCCGACGTGACGTGGCGCGCAGGTGTCGACGCGCTGAGCTTCGGTTTCATCAAGAACGGCGCGATGACGGCGGAAGCGCTGATATTTTTCCGGCACGATCTGGCCGATGCCACGCACCGGCGGCGCAAGCGTGCCGGACTGTTGCTCAGCAAGGGCCGCTATCTGGCGGCGCAGGTGTTGGCGATGCTGCGCGACGACCTGTGGCTGGTCAACGCGCGTGCCGCCAATGCCGGTGCGGCGCGGCTGGCGGCAGCAGCAGGCGATCGGCTGATCCACCCGGTCGAGGCCAACGAAGTGTTCCTGCGCGCCACCCCCGAAGACGCGGCGCGGCTGCGTGCCGCTGGCTTCGACTTCTACGATTG
>DASTLZ010000176.1:0-12031 GCA_035714425.1 Sphingomonas sp. | reverse complement strand
ACGCCGCTGGGCGCCTTTGCCTATGACGCTTCGCTTCGCATCCACGCGGGCTATGCGCAGGCGGAGGCCGAGGCGGCGGACGGGCTGCGTGCGGTGATCGGCATCCGTTACGAGACCGCGGACGAGCGGGTGACGCCGGCCAGCACCGCGACGACCCGGCTGAAGAACGATTATCTGCTGCCCGCCGCGACGCTGACGTGGAATTTCGCGCAGGACATGCAGCTACGCGCGAGTGCCGCCAAGACGCTGTCGCGCCCGCAGTTCCGCGAACTGGCGCCGCAGCAGTTCCGCGACCCCGATTCGGACCGCCTCTTCTTCGGCAACCCGCTGCTGAGCGATACCAGGCTGTATAACCTGGAAGCCCGGTACGAATGGTTCTTCGCACGCGACCAGCGCTTCACGCTGGCGGGATTCTACAAGCGGATCGACAATCCGGTCGAGCAGGTCGGCTTCTACACCGGCGCCGACGACCGGCTCCAGACCGGCTTCACCAACCTGCCGCGCGCGCGCCTGTATGGCGGCGAGGTCGAGGTGCAGAAATATGTGCCGCTCGGCGGGCTGGGCGGCGATGCCTTTGCGACGATGCGCGGGGTGCTCGTCGCGAATTACACCTATACCAAATCGGCGATCACCGCGGACGGCAGCTGCGTGCCCAACGTGCTGACCCAGACGCTGGGCGGCTGCGCGCCGGGTTTCGGCCCAGCCGGACTCCAGTTCCGCGACGGCGCGCCGCTGACCGGCCAGTCCGATCATCTGGTCAATCTTCAGGTCGGCGTGGAGGACACCGCTGCGCTGTCGCAGGCGACGTTGCTCTTAAACTACGCCAGCGAGCGCGTGACGAACCGCGGCCCGTCCAACCTGTCGGGCGTCGGCTTCCAGCCCGACATCGTCGAACGCCCCGGCGTCCGCCTCGACCTGGTCGTGCGTCAGGGGATCGCGATTGGCGAGGGACAGTTTGAGGTGAAGTTCGAAGCGCGCAATCTGACGCACACGAAATACCGCGAAAGCCAGACCTTCCCGAACGGCAACGAGGTATTCATTAATCGCTACGACCTGGGCCGGGTATTCTCGCTGGGAGTGAGTGCGACTTTCTAGGCGCAGCAAAGGAACGCGGTCGTACCGCGCGGCGCGAACAACCCGGGCCGGCGCAACTTCGGTCCTGTCCGACGCGGCGGTCTTCGCGTGCCCGGCAGGGCTGTAAGCGGCGGCGAAATGCGTCGAGCTTCGACGCTGCCCCGCCCGCGCGCGGTTGCAAGAGATTGACGCCGGGCCGTAACATGCCATGCGTTGCGCAGGCGAGACGGATGAACGGATGCGATTGAAACTCGACGCGCGCGGCCGCGCGATGCTGCGGCGGCTCCCAAGCGTGAACGTCTATTCGGCTGCCGAACTGCTGCTGATGGCGGGCCTTGCGGTGCAGGCCGCGCGGCTGGTGTGGACGATCGTCACGCCGGTGTCTCCGCTGGGCGATTGGCGCCCGGCGAGCGTGGCGGACGTCGCCGCGCCGATCGCGACGATCTCGGCCTTCGATCCTTTCTTCCGCCTGAGCAACGGGGGGAGCCAGCCGGCGGTCGTCACCGCGCTCCAACTCACGTTGTTCGGCACACGCATCGACGAAGCTACCGGCCGCGGGTCGGCGATCATCGCCGGCCCCGACGGTGTGCAGAACAGCATCGCGGTGGGTGAGGAGATACAGCCCGGCGTGCGGCTGAAGGCGGTGGCCTTCGATCACGTCACCATCGACCGCGGCGGCGCGGCGGAGGATCTGTTTCTCGACCAGTCCGGCGGTGCCGCTCCGGTACAAGCGGGTGCGCCCGGCACGGCGGGTGCGCTGCCGCCGCAGCCGGGCGGCGGCGTATCCGTCGCGCAACTGCGCCAGGACATCGGCTTCATCCCGCGCATCGATCGCGGGCGGGTCAGCGGCCTCGTCGTCCGCTCGCAAGGATCGGGCGCGGCGTTCCGCCAGGCGGGGTTGCGCGACGGCGACGTCGTGACCTCGATGGGCGGACGCCCGGTCACCGGCCCCGACGATCTCGACCGCATCGCCCGCGATTTCGCTGGCGGCGGCAACGTTCCCATCACCGTGGAGCGCGGGCAGGATACCCTGCCGCTCGCCATCACCATCGCAGGGCCGCAGCAGTGAACAAGACGATCATCGCCGGCGCCCTCGCGCTCGCTCCTGCGTTCGCGATGGCGACGCCGGCCGGCGCGCAGACGACGCTGAACGTCCGCGATGCCGATATCCGCGCGTTCATCGCCGATGCGGCCAAGGTCACTGGCCGCACCTTCATCATCGACAACCGGGTCAACGGCAAGGTGACCGTGGTCACCGACCACCCGCTCAGCCGATCCGAATATTTCGAGATTTTCCTGTCGACCCTGCGTGCCAACGGCCTGGTCGCGGTGCCCACCGCCGGCGGTGCGTTTCGCGTCCAGCCGATCGACAATGCCGCGTCGCAACCCAGCCGGGTCGGCGTGTCCGGTGCCAATCGCAACGCCTATGTCACCGACGTCGTCCGGCTGCGCTCGATCGATTCGACCAGCGCGGTGGAGACGGTCCGGCCGCTGGTCAGCGCGCAGGGTGCGGTCACCGCAAACCGCGCGGGAAATTCGCTCGTAATCGTCGATTTTGCCGACAACATCCGCAGAATTCGCGAAGTTTTGCGCAGAATCGATACAGACACCGCGTCGACACGCGTAATTTCGCTGAAAAACGCAGGCGCCCGGGAGATCGCCGCCGCGCTGACCGGCCTGCTCGGCACCGGCAGCGGCACGAACGGGCAGGGGGGCGGCGCCGCCCCAAATGCCGGCGGCGCATCGGTTGTGGCGATCGAAAGCTCCAACTCGATCGTGCTGCGCGGCGACGCCCCCACGGTCGCGCGGCTGGCGCAAGTCGCTGCCGACCTCGATCGAAAGGCCCGCAGCGGCACCGAAATCCGCGTGGTCACGCTGGAAAACGCCGATGCGGAGCAACTATTGCCCGTACTTCAACGGCTTGTCGGCCAGACGCCCGACGCTGTCCAGGAAACCACGCTGACCCGCGGCAGTTTCCAGCAGGGCACGTCGTCGGGCTCGTCGTCCGGCGGCGCGATCAGCCAGCCGATCGCGGCCCAGCCGATCCAGACCGGCGGCGGATCGGGCAGCGGCGGCAGCGCGAACGGTCAGCAAGCCGCGATCAGCACCCAAGGCGGCCGGACCGCCGCCGTCGTCACCCGCTTCGCCGGCGCCAACGCGATCGTCATCGCCGCACCCGGCGACGTTCAACGCCAATTGGCCGACGTCATCCGCACCCTCGACGTCCGTCGCGAACAGGTGCAAGTCGAGGCGATCGTTGCAGAAGTTTCGGATGCGACGGCCAACCGGCTCGGCGCGCAATTCCTGCTCGGCAGCCTGTCGGGCGGGGCGTTCGCCGCATCGACCTACAGCAACACCGCACCCAACCTGCTCAGCATCGCCGGTGCGATCGGCGCCCGCTCGCTTGCGACCAACACGACGACAGTCGCCAATGGCGCGACGACCACGTCGGTCGACAACGGGCTGAGCAACACGCTGGCGCAATCGGCGATCAGCTCGATCCTGGGCACCACCGGCGGCTTCGGCGGCTTCGCGACGCGGATCGGCGACACCGTGTTCGGCGCGATCATCAATGCGGTGAAAAGCGACACCAGCTCAAACCTGCTCCAGGTCCCGCACTTGACCACGCTCGACAATCAGCAGGCGCATATCCTGGTCGGCCAGGAAGTGCCGGTCACGACCGGGCAGGCCTTGTCGACGAATTTCGACAATGCATTCCGCACCGTGCAGCGCCAGAATGTCGGTATCCAGCTGGACGTGAAGCCGCAGATCAATTCGTCCGGCGCGCTGAAGATGTACCTTCGCCTCGAAGTCAGCTCGGTCGCCGGGCCGGTGTCGAGCGACAACAGCGAAGTGATCTTCAACAAGCGCGGGATCGAGACTACCTTCACCGTCGACGACGGCAACATCATGGTCATCGGCGGGCTGCTGGACGATAACGAACGCCGCACGATCGAGAAAATCCCGCTGCTTGGCGACATTCCCGGTCTGGGCGCGCTGTTCCGTTCTAGAGCGCGCTCGCGGACCAAGACCAACCTGATGGTCTTCATCCGCCCGACCATTTTGCGCACCCCGGACGACAGCCGCCGCATCACCGAACAGCGATACGGCTATCTCCGCCAGTTGCAGGGCTATGCCGATCCGGGCGTCGAGCCATCGATCGACCAGCTGATCCGCGATTACATGAACGCCGCCCCGCCGATCCCGCGCGCGCCGATGGCCGGCAATATCGAAGACCCCAATATCGCGGTGCCGGTGCAAAGCCGCGCGGCCGGGAACAGGCACAAGTGACGGACATCGCATCAGCACAGGAGACGCCCACCGCGGTTGCTCCAACCCTGCCTTATGCGTTCGCGCGCAAGTTCGGCCTCGTGCTCGACGGCGGGCGGGTGCAGATGCGCGAAGGCGCCGATCCGCGCGCATTGATCGAAGTGCGTCGCCATCTGGGCCGCCCGTTCGACATCGGCCTGGTCGATGCGCCCGCGTTCGATCGCCTGCTCGCGAGCGTCTATGCGATGGATGGGCAGGCGACGGCGATGGCGCTCAGCGATGTGGGCGGCGGGATGGGCGAACTCGATCTGCTCGCGGGAGACCTGCCGACCGCGGAGGATTTGCTCGACACCGCGGACGACGCGCCCGCCATCCGCCTCATCAACGGCATCATCGCCGATGCCACGCGCAACGGCGTGTCCGATATCCATATCGAGCCGTATGAAAGCGGCCTTGTCGTGCGCATGCGCATCGACGGCGTGCTGCGTGAAACGATGCGCATGCCCCCCCACGTCGCCCCGGTCGTGGTCAGCCGGATCAAGGTGATGGCGCGCCTCGACATCGCGGAGCGGCGGGTGCCGCAGGATGGGCGGATGGGTTTGACGCTGGGTGGGAAACTGCTCGACGTGCGCGTCTCGACGCTGCCGGCGCGCGCGGGCGAGCGCGTCGTGTTGCGCATCCTGGACAAGGACAACGCCGGCATCGATCTGGCGGCGCTGGGCCTGACGCCCGCCTTGTTCGCGGTGCTGAACGATGCGCTGGCCGAACCCAATGGCATCATCCTGGTCACCGGGCCGACCGGATCGGGCAAGACGACCAGCCTGTACGCCGCCCTGCGCGGTCTGAACGACGGCAGCCGCAATATCCTGACGGTCGAGGACCCGGTCGAATATGCAGTCGACGGAGTGGGCCAGACGCAGGTCAATCCCAAGGTCGGGCTGACCTTTGCCGCCGGCCTGCGCGCCATCCTGCGCCAGGACCCGGACGTGGTGATGGTCGGCGAAATCCGCGACCGCGAAACCGCGGAGATCGCGGTACAGGCGTCGCTGACCGGGCATCTCGTGCTGTCCACCGTGCACACCAACGACGCGATCGGTGCGATCACCCGGATGCGCGACATGAAGGTCGAGCCGTTTCTGCTTGCCTCGACGCTGCGCGCGGTCATCGCGCAGCGGCTGGTGCGGCGGCTATGCCCATCGTGCCGCAAGCCGGTGCGTGCCGAAGGAACGGTGGCGACGTTGCTGGGCATCGCACCCGACGCGATCGTCCATCAGGCGGCCGGATGCGACGCATGCGGCGGATCGGGGTTCAAGGGGCGGATCGGCGTGTTCGAAGCGGTGCGCGTCGACGATTTCGTCCGCCGGGCGATCAACGAAGGCCTGGACGAAGACGCGATCGCCGCCCATGCCTTCGCCCGCTCCCCCAATCTGGCGCAAGCCGCGCGGGAGATGGTCGAACAGGGCCAGACCACCGCCGAAGAAGCCGTCCGCGTCTCCCGCCGGGATGCCACCGATGCGTGAGCCCCAAATCCTCCCCGGCGCGGGGAGGGGGACCGTGCAAAGCATGGTGGAGGGGGCCCTGCCCACGGCAAAACGCCCGCGATATCGCCGTGCGTCCCGCCGCTACCCGGCATCGTAGATGCCCGATTTCGATTATCTCGCGATCGACACCCGCGGTCAGGAACGCCGCGGCCATGTCGCCGCCGACAGCGCCGATGCCGCGCGCATCGCGCTCGACGCGCGCCGCCTGTACGTCGTGCGGATCGAACCCGGCGCCCCGCCGGTCGCGAAAGCGCGCCCGCTGTTCGGGCTGCAACTCGGCACGCCGAAAATGTCGGTCAAGCAATTGACGCTGTTCACCCGCCAGCTCGCCACGCTCAACCGTGTCTCGCCGCTCGAAGAGAGCCTGCGCACCATCACCCGCCAGACCGAGCAGGAGGGCGTGCGGGGCATTGTCGCGCAGGTCCACGCCGGCGTCGTCGAAGGGCGCCGCCTGGCCGACGCGATGGCGCGCGCGCCGCGTAGTTTTCCGCCGCTCTACCGCGCGATGGTCGCCGCTGGCGAGAGTTCGGGCACGCTGCCGACGATCCTCGATCGCCTCGCCGCCTTGCTGGAGCGTCAGGCCGAGATCCGCGGCAAGCTCATCACTGCGCTCGCCTATCCCGCCATCCTCGCTCTCGTGGCGCTGGGTGTGGTCACCGCGCTGATGATGTTCGTGGTGCCGCAGGTCGTCGAGCAATTCGATACCGTCGGCCAGCAATTGCCGCTGCTGACGCGCATCGTCATCGCGATCTCGGCGCTGCTGGTGCGCTGGTGGTGGGCGATGCTGCTCGGCGCGCTGCTGGTCGTCTTCGGCAGTTATTGGGCGCTGCGCGATCCGGCGATCCGCCTGGCGTTCGACACCTGGCTGTTGCGGGTGCCGCTGATTGGCCGCTTGCTGCGCGATCTCCACGCCGCGCGGATGGCGCGCACCCTGGGCACCATGGTGGCCAGCCGCCTGCCGCTGCTCGAAGGGCTGACGCTGACCGCCGGCACGATCCACAATCGCCGCTTGCGGGTGGCGTCGGACGGTCTAGTCGACGCGATCCGCGGCGGCGGCAGCCTGTCGGCGGCGATGCGCCGCGCCGGCGTGTTCCCCCCGCTGCTGACGTATCTGGCGGCGTCGGGCGAAGCGGCGGGGCGGCTGGACGAGATGCTGGAGCGCGCCGCCGATTACCTCGAACGCGAATTCGATCGCTTCACCGCGACCGCGCTGTCGCTGCTCGAACCGGCGATCATTGTCGTGATGGGCGGTATCGTCGCGACGATCGTGCTATCCATCCTGCTCCCCATCCTCCAGCTCAACACGCTGGCGGGCCAGTAGAGGTTGTCCATGCGTCCCGAACCCAAGAAGCGCCGCCGCCCCGTGAAAAACGGCTTCACGCTGGTCGAATTGATGGTCGTGATCGTCATCATCGGCCTGCTCGCGACCATCGTCGCGCTCAACGTCCTGCCGTCCGGCGACCGTGCCCGCACCGAAAAGGCGAAGGCGGACATCGCTACGATCGAAAACGCGCTGGAAATCTATCGCCTACAGCTGACGACCTATCCGTCGACGTCGCAGGGCCTGCAGGCGCTCGTCACCCCGCCTGCCGGCGTCGACGCGTCGCGCTATCAGCGCGGCGGCTATATCAAGCGGCTGCCGGACGATCCGTGGGGGAAGCCGTATCTCTACGCGTCGCCGGGGCAGCACGGCGACGCCGATATCTGGACGTACGGCGCCGACGGCAAGGAAGGCGGTGAGGGGATCGATGCCGATATCGGCAGCTGGCAATAAGCCGTACTCCGCCACCGGCTTTACCCTGGTAGAGCTGATGGTGGTCGTCACCGTCATCGCGCTGGCGTCGGCCATCGCGGTGATGGCGATGCCGGGGCGTACGCGCGTCGCCGACGAAGCGGCGCGCTTCGCGGTGCGCGCACGGGCGGCCCGCGATCTCGCGATCGTCGGCGCGGCGCCGACCAGCGTGTGGGTCAGCGGCGGCGGCTATGGCTTCGACCGGCGCGTCGCCGGCGGCTGGGTGCCGATCTCGGACAAGCCGTTGAGAGTGGAACGCTGGGACGACAGCGTCCGCGCGGAGACCGGCGACGCGGCAGGGCGGCTGCGTATCACCTTCGACACGACCGGCATGGCGGACCGTGCGGCGGAAGTCCGCCTGACGCGCGGCGACGATGCGGCGACGGTCGCAGTCGGCGGCGACGGCAGCGTGCGCGTCGATGGCTGATCTTCATCCGTGTCGCCGGGGCTTTGCGCCCTTGAGGCGTTTCGTCGAACACGGCTTCACGCTCATCGAAGTCATGGTCGCGCTGATCGTCTTCAGCCTCGCCGCACTGGCTTTGATGCGCCTTCAAGGGGCGACGATCCGCGGCGCCGTGACGCTCGACACGACGATCGCTGCGCAGATGGTCGCGCGCACCGTTGCGGTCGAAGCGGTTACCGATCCACAGGCGCCCGTGTTGGGCCGGGTCGACGGGCGCAGCGTGAACGGGGGGCGCGACTGGCGCTGGACCCGGCAAGTCACCGGTACGGGCGACCCGCGGATCGTGCGCATCGACGTCGGCGTCGCGGATCGCACGGGCCAGATCATCGGCCGTGCCACGATGGTGCGCCCACCGACGAGCGCCTCGTGAACCGGCGCCCACACGAACACGGCTTCGGGCCCCTGAAGCGTTCCGCCGAGCACGGCTTCGAGCCCCTGAAGCGTTCCGCCGAACACGGCTTCACGACCCGGAGGCGTTCCGCCGAACACGGCTTCACGCTGATCGAAGTGATGGTCGCGCTGATGATCTTCGGCATGATCGCGGCGGCAGGCGTCGCGATCCTGGCGTTCAGCGTGCGTGCGCAATCGGCGACGGGGGAGCGGCTGGACGATGCCGCGGCGCTTGGGCGGACGATGTCGATCCTGTCCGCGGATTTCGCCCAGGCCGTGCCGCGCGCGACCCGCGACGAGGGCGGCGGCGTGCAGCCGGCGTTCGTCGGTGACGCCGGGTCGGCGACGGCACCGATGCTGCGCCTCGTGCGGCTGGGCTGGACCAACATCGACGCGGCGGGCCGCGCGGGTGCGCAGAAGGTCGCGTATCGCGTCGATGGCGGCATGCTGGAGCGGATCGCCTATCCGATGCTCGACGGCGCCGCGCCGTTTCCGGCGTCCGCGATGCTGTCACGCGTGCGCGAAGTGCGCCTGCGCTATCGCTATCGCGGTGCCTGGAGCGATCGCTGGGACGGCGCCGGCGGCATTGCGCTGCCCGATGCCGCCGAAGTGTCGATCGTCCGTGCCGACGGCGTCATCTGGCGGCAGCTGTTCCTGGTTGGAACCGGCTATGGGGCGATGCCGGGTGGCTGATATGCCGCCGCCACGCGAGCGCGGAGCGGCGTTGCTCACCGTGCTGATGCTGGTCGCCATCGTCGCGGTGATCGCGGCGACGTCGCTGGAAAAGCTGCGGCTGTCGACGCGGATCGCAGGTAATGCGGGCGCGACGGAGCAGGCGCGCGGCTATGCCCTTGCGGCGGAGGCGCTGGCGCTGGCGCGAATCGGCACCCTGCAAGGCGCTGATGCGACACGCACGACCCTGATCGGTGGATGGAGCGGGCGGCCCTTTTCGCTGCCGCTTCCGGGTGGTGGCGTCGCTACCGCGCGGGTCGTGGACGGGGGCAATTGCTTCAATCTCAACGGCCTTGTGACGCGCGGCGCGCCCGGCGTGTACCGCTCCGCACCGCTTCAGCGCATGCAATTCTCGCGGCTGATGCGCGTGGTCGGTGTGCCCGCGCAGGTGGCGGATCAGGTGTCCGGCGCGGCCGCCGACTGGATCGACAGCGATGCCGATCAGCAGGCCGGAGGCGCCGAAGACCCCACCTATCTGGCGCGCGACCCCGCCTACCGCACCGCCGGCACGCTGATGGCCGACCCCAGCGAGCTGCGCGCGCTGAACGGCGTGACGCCGGCCGTCTATGCGCAAGTGCGTCCGTGGATCTGCACGCTGCCGATCGCCACGCCGGCGCCGGTCAACGTCAACACCCTGCAACCCGAACAGGCGCCGCTGGTCGCCATGCTGGGCGAGACGATCAGCGTCGACGCGGCCCGGCGCGCACTGTTGTCGAGGCCGCTCGCCGGTTTCGCGAGCAGCAGCGCGTTCGTCGCCCAACTGGGCAGCGCCGGCGCGGCGGCGGACGGGGGCGCGCAGCTTGCGGTCAAGAGCGGCTGGTTCGCGCTCGACGTCGACGTGCGCGACGGGGCGACCACGCTGGAAGAACATGCGCTGATCGACGCGACAAGGCTTCCCGCGCGGCTCGCAACGCGGCAATGGGGCGAGCGACCGTGACGATCCTGCTCTTCCTGCCGGCCGGCGATGCCGATTACCGCTGGATGCGGATCGCCGGCGGCGCGATCGCCGGCGAAGGCGAGGGGCTGCCCGATCCCGCCGAGCGCATCGTCGCCGTCGCGCCGGCGGATGCGGTGACGCTGCACTGGGCAGACCTGCCCTCGCGCTCCTCGGCGCAGGCGACGGCGGCGGCGCGTATCCTGGCGGCGCAGGCCAGCGCCGGGGCGATCGGCGACCTTCACGTCGCGGCTGGCGACGAAGGCGCCGGCGAACGCCCGATCGCGGTGGTCGCGGTGGATGCGATGCACGGCTGGCTGGCAACGCTGGCGGGCGCGGGTATCGAACCGGCCGCCATCGTTCCCGCAGCCTTGCTGCTCCCCCGCCCCGACAGCGGCTTTGTCCGTGCGCGCATCGCGGGTTTCGATCTGGTGCGCGGGCGCGCCACCGGCTTCGCTGACGAGCCCGGCTTGACAGAGGTCATCACCGGCGGCGACACCCCCGTCGCCCTGGACGACGAAGCGGTCCGCGCTACCCTCGTCGCAGCGGCCGACGCGCCGGTCCTCGATCTGCGTCAGGGCGCGTTCGCCCGGCGGGGACGGCGCAGCATCGACTGGCGCCTGATCCGCCGCCTCGCGCTGCTCGGTCTCGGCATCCTCGCCCTGACGCTCGCGATCGATCTGGTGCGCATCGTCCGCTACGGCTTCGCGGCCGATGCGGTGCAGCGCCGGGCCGACGCGTTGGCGCGCACCGGCCTGCCACGCGGTGAGACGATCAACGACGCCGATCGCCAGCTGGACGAGCGCCTGTCGCGCGTGCGCGGTCCGGGCCTTGGCTACAGCACGACCGTGGCGACGCTCTACGAAGCGGTTCGCGCGACGCCGGGAACGGAGATCACCGCCTTGGATTTCCAGGCGAATGGCGACGTCCGTCTGGGGGTCGCGTGCGAGCGCGAAGCATTGGCCACCGATCTCAAGGCCGCGATGGAAGCGCGCGGGCTGCTCGTGCGGGCCGGCGTGTTCGCCGCGTCGGCCGGTCGCGTGACCGGCGAACTGACGGTCACCGCACCATGAGCGGCCTGCGTACCTGGTTCGCCACGCGCTCGTTGCGGGAACGCCGGCTGCTATTGGTGATGGCCGCCCTCGCGATCGTCACCTTGATCTGGGGCGCAGTGATCCTGCCGGTGCGCGACGGCCTGGCCAGCGCGCGCGCACGCCACGCCGATGCCGTGCAGCGCCTGGGCGAGACGATCGTGCGGGTCGACCGGCTGAAACAGGTGCGCCAGCGTCCGCCGCTTGCCGGCGATCTCGCCGCTGCCGTGCGAGCGGAAGCCGATCAGGCTGGCTTCACCCTCGCGACGCTCGATCCCCAAGGCAACGACCGGGTGCGCGCCACGATCGAATCCGCGCGGCCGGGTGCGCTGGCGACATGGCTCGCCCGGCTGGAAGCACGGGGCATCCTGATCGATTCGGCGACGCTGACCGACAAGGGTGATCGCACCACCTCCGCCGTCCTCGTCCTGAAAGCGCGTGCGGCATGAGGCGGATTTGGTTGAAGACGGGCCCGACGGCGATCTTCGGCGCGTTCCTCCTGATCGCCATGCTGGTGTTCCTGCCGCTGCGCCTGGTGCTGGGCATGGCCGGGGTGGGAGAGGAAGGGCTGACCGCGCGTGCTGTCGAAGGCAGCGTGTGGATGGGCCGCCTGCGCGATGCGCGGTTCGGCGACGTGCCGCTCGGCGATCTGAATGCGCATGTATCGCCCTGGCCGCTGTTGATCGGCCGGGCGCGCGTCGAGCTGGATACGCGGGGCGATACGCCGGCGCGTTCGCTGCACGG
>DASTLZ010000175.1:0-6443 GCA_035714425.1 Sphingomonas sp. | reverse complement strand
CAGCAGGAAACCGACGTCGGAATAGCCGAGATACGTCTTGTCGCGCGCCGGCCGCTTCAGATGCGGCATCGTCATCGCCAGAATGCGATTCGCGCCATAGCCGCCGCGCAGGAACCAGAGCGCGTCGAACGCGGGATCGTTGGCATAGTCCAGGAACGCCTGCGCGCGGCGCATGTCGGACCCGGCGAAATGGCCGTCCGTCTCCAGGCATTGCGGGTGGAATACCAGCTCCACCTCGGGAAAGTCCCGGGCGGCGAAGGCGGTCACCTTGGCGATGGCATCCGGGTTGGCCCGGCTGGAGCTGGCGAGGACACCGATCCTGATCGTTCGTCTCCCCCTGCCTTCCGCGCGCGCGGCTCTTGCCCGGCACGACGACCGCCGATAGCGCGGTGCGATGACGAGCGCAAAATCCTGTTTTCTGGTCGGTATCGGCGGGTCCGGCATGATGCCGCTGGCGATGATCCTGCATGCCCGCGGTGTCGGCGTCTCGGGCTCCGACCGCGGGCTGGACCAGGGACGGCTGGCGGCGAAGTTCGACGGGCTTCGCGCCGCCGGCATCGCGTTGTTCGCGCAGGACGGCAGCGGGGTTCGCGCGGGGCAACGCGTGATCGCCTCCGCCGCGGTCGAGGACAATGTCGCCGATATCGTCGCGGCGACGGCGCTGGGGTGCGAGCGGGTGACGCGCGCGCAGGCGCTGGCGGAATTGTTCAATGCCAGCACGCTGCCGATCGGCGTCGCGGGGACCAGCGGCAAATCCACGGTGACGGGCATGATCGCGTGGATCCTCCACGCCTGCGGGCGCGACCCGACGGTGATGAACGGCGCGGTGATGAAGAATTTCGTCGCACCGGACGCACCCTTTGCCAGTGCGCTCGTCGGGCGGGGCGATGCCTTCGTCAGCGAAGTCGATGAAAGCGACGGATCGATCGCCTTGTACCGGCCCGCGATCGCCGTCCTCAACAACGTCAGCCTGGATCACAAGTCGCTCGACGAATTGCGCGCCCTGTTCGGCGATTTCGCGCGCACCGCCACCCATGTCGTCGCCAATGTCGGCGATGCGGAGACCGCCGCGCTGCTCGCCGATCTGCCGCACGTCACGACCTTTGCGGTCGATGGCGCCGCGGACCTTGCCGCGCGCGATCTGGTGGCGGAGCCCTATGCGATCGGCTTTACGCTGGTGAGCCGGGACGGCGCCCTGCCCGTGCGCCTTCGGGTGCCCGGCCGCCACAATGTGTCGAACGCGCTGGCCGCGATCGGCGCCGCGGTGGCCGCCGGCGTGGCGTTGGCGGACGCGGCGCGGGCCGTCGAGGGGTTCACGGGACTGAAGCGCCGCTTCGAACGCGTCGGCGAAGCGGGCGGCGTCGCGGTGATCGACGATTTCGGCCACAACCCGGACAAGATCGCCGCCACGCTCGACACGCTCCACGCGCAACCGGGCCGTATCCTCGCCCTGTTCCAGCCGCACGGCTATGGGCCGCTGAAGGTGATGGGCGAGGCTCTGGTGGCCATGTTCGCCGAGAAGATGAGCGCGGACGATCTGCTCGTCCTGCCCGACCCGGTGTACCAGGGCGGGACCGTGGCGCGCGATGTCGGAAGCGCGGCGATCGTGGCGGGGATTGCCGCTGCGGGACGGGACGCGCGTTATGTCGCCGACCGCGAAGCCGCCGCCGCGCTGCTCGCCCGCGAAGCGCGCGCGGGCGACCGGATCGTGGTGATGGGTGCGCGGGACGACACGCTCAGCCTGCTGGCGAGCGATATCGTCGCGGCCCTCGCGCGGCGATCCGATACGGCGGCGGACGGCAATCGCACTGGCAATTAACCGCTCGCCTGATACAATCCCGCGGGCACGACCAGCACGAGGCCGAACCATGATCCGTCGCCTGTTCCTCGATCATCCCGAAACTGTCGGAGAGAGTTTCGCGGAGCATTTCGGCGTCGCCAGCCGCTTCGGCGTGACGATGATCGTCGGTGGGCTGGGCGCCCTGGCCCACGCGTTCGTGCCGGCGATCTGCAAGACGCGCGGCAGCGACACGGTAGCCGCATTGCACCGGCAGATGGTCGCCAAGCGCGGCGCCGTGCGCGCGGACCAGACCCAGATGAAGTCCGTCGAATATATCATCTGACCGCCGCGCCATGACGAAGACCACCGGCGGCGAACGCCCTCCCCTGGCCTATCATTTCACCGAGGGCAAAGGCCCCACCGTCGTGTTCCTGCCCGGCTATGCCAGCGACATGGGCGGCGCCAAGGCACTGGCGCTGGAAGCGTGGGCCAAAGCGTGCGGGCGCGCGTTCCTGCGCTTCGATTATGGCGGATGCGGGCAGAGCGAAGGCGATTTCGCCGATCAGACGCTCGCGGATTGGCGCGACGATGCGCTGGCGATGATCGACGACGTCGTCGTCGGCCCGGTGGTGCTGGTCGGATCGTCGATGGGCGGCTGGATCGCCTTGCTGGTGGCGCGCGATCGGCCGGAGCGCGTCGACGGCATCGTAGGGATCGCGCCCGCGCCGGACTTCACCGATTGGGGCTTCACGCCGGACGAGAAGATGGCGCTGCTGCGCGAAGGGCGGATCGAGCGCCCCAATCCTTACGGCCCCGAGCCGACGCGCTACACCCGTGCGTTCTGGTCGTCGGGCGAGGCGAACCGGCTGATGTTTGGGCAGATCGCGATCGATGGCCCGGTCCGGCTGTTGCAGGGTCAGGCCGACCCGGACGTGCCGTGGAACCGCACCGTGGAACTGGCGCGGCTGATCCGTTCAGCCGACGTGCAGACGTGGCTCGTCAAGGACGGCGACCACCGCTTGTCGCGCGACACCGATCTCGCGCTGCTGATCCGCGCGGTGGAGGATGTGATCGCCGCGCCATGATGATCCTGCTGCCCGTGGCTGCCGCCGTCGCTGCAGCCGTCGCCGTGCAATCCGCTACGCCGCCCGCCGACGAAGGCCAGTTCGGCCGCTGCACCGATCTGGTCCGCACAGATCCCGCCGCCGCCCGCGCGGACGCCATCCGCTGGCGCATCGCGGGCGGGGGTGCAGCGGCGCGGCAATGCGCCGGGCTGGCGTATGTCGCGGAAGGCGATTTCACCGCCGCCGCTGCCGAATTCGATGCTGCCGCGCGCCTCGCGCAGGCCGCGAAGGACGCGCGCGCTGCGTCCTATCAGGCGCAGGCCGGCAACGCCTGGCTCGCGGCGGGCGATGCGGCGAAAGCGCGCGCGGCGTTGGATGCCGCTTTATCGGCGGGGACGCTCAGCGGGCTCCAGCGCGGCGAAGCGCAACTCGACCGCGCGCGTGCGTTGGTGGCGCAGGGCGCGTTGGCGGCGGCGCGTACCGATATCGACCTTGCGCTGCGCAATGCCGCCGACGATCCGCTCGCGTGGCTGCTGTCGGCGACGCTGGCGCGGCGCATGGGCGATATGCCGCGTGCGCAGACCGACATCGCCGAAGCATTACGCCGCGCCGCCGACGATGCGCAGGTCCAGCTGGAAGCCGGCAACATCGCCGCATCGAACGGCGACGAAGCAGCGACGCGGCGGGCCTGGGGCGAAGCGGTGCGGCTGGCTCCCGACAGCCCGGCGGGGCGCAGCGCAGCAGCGGCGCTCGGGCAATTCGCGGCCAAGTGAAGCGCCGGCCCGCTTGAGGCCGGCGCGCGCGACCCTATCTGGGAAGCCACATCAGCCGGAGGTTTCATGCATTACCTGCACACCATGATCCGCGTCACCGATCCCGACGCGACGATCCGCTTCTTCGAACTGCTCGGGCTGAAGGAAGTGCGGCGGCTGGAGAACGAGAAGGGTCGCTTCACGCTGATCTTTCTGGCGGCGGACGAGGACATGAACGCACCGGGCGAACGCGCCGCAGCCGAAGTCGAGCTGACCTACAATTGGGAGCCGGAAGCCTATGGCAGCGGGCGGAATTTCGGGCATCTGGCGTACCGCGTCGACGATATCTACGACACCTGCCAGCGGCTGATGGACGGCGGCGTCACGATCAATCGTCCCCCGCGCGACGGGCATATGGCGTTCGTGAAGACGCCCGACGGCATTTCCATCGAATTGCTCCAGAAGGGCGAGCTGGAACCGGCCGAACCCTGGGCTTCGATGCCGAACACCGGCAGCTGGTGATGGCGCTGGAGATCGTCCGCGTGCCCGTGCTGAGCGACAATTACGCCTGGCTGGTCCACGATCCCGTCAGCGGCGAAACCGTCGTCGTCGACCCGGGCGAGGCCGAACCGGTGCTGGCCGCGGCAAGGGAACGGGGCTGGACGATCGACCAGGTGTGGACGACGCACTGGCACCCCGATCACGTCGGCGGCAATGCCGCGATCCAGGCTGCCGGCGCGCGCGTCACCGGCCCCGCCGCGGAAGCCGCCAAGATCCCGACGCTGGACATTCAGGTCGGCGAAGGCGATGCGGTGCGACTGGGCACCGAAATCGCCACCGTCATGCATGTGCCGGGGCATACCGCGGGGCACATCGCCTTCTACCTCGCCGACGAAGATGTGCTGTTCACCGGCGACACGCTGTTCGCGATGGGCTGCGGCCGGTTGTTCGAAGGGACGGCGGAGGAGATGTTCGCCAATATGCAGCGTTACGCCGCGCTGCCCGATGCGACGCAGGTATTCTGCGGCCACGAATATACCCAGAGCAACGGCCGCTTCGCGCTGTCGGTCGAACCGGATAATGCCGCGATCGCCGCACGCATGGCCGATGTCGACGCGCTGCGCGCGCGGGGAGAGGCGACGGTGCCGACGACGATCGGCATGGAACGCGCGACCAATCCGTTCCTTCGTGCACAAGATGTTGCTCTGTTTGCGAAATTACGCCGTGGCAAGGATGCTTTTCGCGGTTGATGCGTTACCCGGTTCAGGAGAGATCGCCATGCGCCCCTTATTGCCCGCCGTTCCGCTCGCACTTGCCGCCTGCGCACCCACCGCGCAGCAAGCTGTGGCCCTCGCCGATCGTGCCGCCGCCGATCAGGTGAAGCTGGACAAGACGCTGGCCGGGCTGGTGCCGGGCAAGCCGAGCAGATGCCTGCCGCTCAGCGCCGGGCAATACCGGACGGAAGGGATCGGCAGGACGATCCTGTACAAAATCAGCCGCGGCCAAGTGTATCGCAGCGATACGGCCGGCGGCTGCGAGCGGATCGGACGCGGCGACATATTGGTAACGCGCCAGGTCGGCGGGCAATTATGCCAGGGCGACATCGCCACCACCATCGACCAGACGTCAAGGTTCCAGACGGGATCGTGCAGCTTCGGCCCGTTCGTGCCCTATCGTCGGCCATGATCCGCGCGCTCGCGGCGGCCGCCCTGCTGCCCCTGGCCGCCGCGGCATCGGACCCGCTTGCCGGGAGGGTGGCCGGGGCGCCGCAGCGATGTATCGATAACCGGATCGCGGATGGTCCCAACATCGTCGACGGACAGACCATCCTGTATCGGCGCGGGGCCATCGTGTGGCGGACGAGCCCGGTCGGCTACTGCCCCTCGTTGCGCCCTTTCACGACCCTGATCGTCGAACAATTCGGCGGGCAGACCTGTCGCAACGACCGGTTCCGCACCATCGATCCGACGATGCGCATCCCGTCCGCCTATTGCCGGTTCGGCGATTTCGTCCCGTACAGGAAGGTCAAAGCACGAACCGGCTGAGGTCGGTGTTGCGCGCGATGCTGGCGAGTTGGCGGTCGACATAGGCGGCGTCGATCACGAGCGATTGCCCCGCGCGGTCCTCCGCATCGAAGCTGACTTCCTCCAACAGCTTTTCCATCACCGTCTGCAAACGGCGCGCGCCGATGTTCTCGACCTGACCGTTCACTTCGGCGGCGATCTTCGCCACCGCGGCGATGCCGTCGTCGGTGAAGTCGACGGTGACGCCTTCGGTCGCGATCAGCGCCTTGTACTGCGCGGGCAGCGACGCCTTCGTATCGCTCAGGATCGCGATGAAATCGGCCTCGGTCAGGCCTTTCAGTTCGACGCGGATCGGTAGGCGGCCCTGCAATTCGGGGAGCAAATCGCTCGGCTTGGCGACGTGGAACGCGCCGCTGGCGATGAACAGGACGTGGTCGGTCTTCATCGGCCCGTATTTGGTCGCGACCGTCGTGCCCTCGATCAGCGGCAGCAGATCGCGCTGTACGCCTTCGCGGCTGACCGATCCGCCGCGGACATCGCTGACCGCGATCTTGTCGATCTCGTCGAGAAAAACGATGCCATTGGCCTCTGCGTCGGCCAGAGCGGCCCGGGCAACATCGTCCTGGTCAAGGCGCTTGTCGGCCTCTTCCTCGACCAGCTTGTCCCACGCCGCGCGGACGCCGATCTTGCGGCGCTTTAGCTGCTGGCCGCCGCCGAACGACTTCATCATCTCGCCGAGATTGATCATCTGCGGCGCGCCACCGGGGATGTCGAACGGCATCTGCGGCGCCTGTTCGACCTCGATCTCGACTTCAGCGGCATC
>DASTLZ010000174.1:0-7020 GCA_035714425.1 Sphingomonas sp. | reverse complement strand
CGACGGCGCGCGGTGTGCGTCGAGCGCGTCCGGCGGGCACCCGCGGGCGAGCAGCAACTGCGTGACGAGATCGCCGTCCTCCATGTCGCCGCCCCGTGCATCCGCCGACCGCGCGCGCCAGCGCCACGGCTGGCCGAGGATGGAGGAGGTGATGCCGAGAACGGGGTTCATGCCGCGCTAAAGCAGATGCCGGCCTGATCGGCTAGGTATATGATCCTCGCCGGTACGCTCAGCTTACCCAGAAGCCTTCCCGAAACCATTTGGTCACGATGTACTTCACCCCCTGCGCCACCGGCATCCCTTCGTGCAGGGTGCGCTCGTTGGGGCTGCCGTCGTGCTTCATGTTGTTCCACGCCAGCAAAAGCCCGCGTTTGGGGGCGACGCGGATGCCGGCCTGCGGAAACCAGGT
Organism: Sphingomonas sp.; assembly: GCA_035714425.1. GTDB lineage: Bacteria > Pseudomonadota > Alphaproteobacteria > Sphingomonadales > Sphingomonadaceae > Sphingomonas. The sequence continues at coordinate 6,611 of DASTLZ010000174.1, read as the reverse complement.
CGCGCCGCCGTCCTCGACATCGTTGAGGTAGATCATCGCCGTCCACGTTCGCTGCCCCCCGCAGCGCTGCATATCGGCCCAATACTTCTCCGCTTCGTGGAAATAATCGTGATGGGCGCGGAATTGCTGTCCGATGTCATAGCGTTGGCCCTGCATCGTCTCGCCGTTGCGCGGATCGAAACCGAGCAGCCGGGCGATCGATTCGTCGATCGGGCGCACATCGGGGGACCAGCGATCCATGTCGCAGCTGTCGCTGGTGCGATAACCGGGACCGCCCCGGTCGCTGAGCAGGGTGGACGGGCGGCGGCCCGCGTCGATCATCGCGATCAACCGGTCGCATTGGTCGCCGCTCAAGAAATCGGAATAGTGAAAAAAGTCGACGCCTTCGATCGGCACGCGCGTCACCGCCGGATCGTTCGCCAGCCGCGCCGCCACGGCCGCGCCGATATCCGCGCGCGGTTTCGACGGAAGGCCGCCGGCGGACACGGCGCGTGCGGACGAGGATTTGCCGAAGAATTTCATGGGCACAGAAATCGCGCACGAGCGCCCCAAAAACAAGGGGGACGGCCACAGCCATCCCCCTCCGGCGATTACCAGAAGATATCGTACACCGTGTCCACCACGCGGCCATACCGCAGGTCGACGAGCAGGGCGTCGTTGTAATAGCGCACCCAGCGATACGCCCCATACGCTTCGGGTAGGCGGTAGGTATACGGATCCTCGATCCAGTAATTCTGATCGAACAGGACGCTGTTCAGCGTGATGCCGACAGAAAAACGGCGATACCCATAGCCCCAGCCCGACGGCGCATAATAGCGCGGCAGGCGATAGGCGCTGCGATTGCCGGCGCGGTAATTGCCCCAGTCATATTGCCGATCCTCGCGCCAGCCCCGGTTCCATGCCTGACGATCGTCGAAGCGCGCGCGGTCGCGATATTGGTCGACCCGATCGGCGCGAGCGGAGGCCCAGCCGCGCGAAATGTCCCGGCCGCGGTCGTTCTGGCGACCGTTGCCGCGATACTCGCCCCGATCGCCCCGATACTCCCCGCGCGCATTGGCACCGGGGAAGCCCGGATAGGGCCGATCGTCGCGCTGACCGGCATAGGCACCGCCACCCAAGTTCGGACGACGGGCGCCGTCGACCGGGTTCCCCGACTGCGCATCGGGGCGCAAGCCTGCTCCGCGCTCGCGGTTCCACTGGCCGCGATCGGCACGCTCGTCCGGGCGGATCATCTGCGCCGACGCCGGCCGGGTCTGATCGCCGCCCCGCGCCATGTCACGGTCGATATCGACGCGTTGGGCACGTTGTTCCGGCTGGCGCCGTTCCGGGCGCTGCTCGGCCTGCTGGCGCTGTTCGAACCGCTCGCGCTGTTCGATCCGCCCGGGCCGGTCCGCCCGGTCGGGCCGCTCGCCTTGTTGCCCTCGCGCGCCGCGCCAGCCGCGGCCGTCGCCGTCCTGCGCCTGCGCGGCCGTTGCCAACGAAAGCATTGCCGTCGCCGCGAGCATAGTCTTGCCGATGAACTGCATCCCCGTCTTCATGTCTGGCGTCCCGATGTACCGGCGCACGAGCCGGCCCTGATGATGATTCCGGTGTGCACGCGACCGGGCGAATGATGGCTGAACTCGTTCGTCAGGTGATTGAAAGCATCGCGATCAATTGCCCGGCGCGGGCGTACCTGCGGTCGGCGCCAGTGCGGGCACGAAGCGTGCGGAGTCCGCCGGGTCGATGCCGGGGCGAGGGCCGGCGGGGAGGATTTCCTCGCCGCGCATCGCCCGGCCGGCGCGCTGCACCGCTTCGATCAGGCGTGGGTAAATGCCGCAGCGGCACAGGTTGGTCAGGTTTGCGCGGATGGTCGCATCGCTCGGGTCAGGATCGCGGCGGAGCAATGCGGCGGCGGCGATCACCATGCCGGGGATGCAGAAGCCGCATTGAACGACGTTCTCGGCCAGGAAGGCGAGCTGGACGGGGTGGTTGCGCTCACGCGACAGCCCTTCGACCGTGGTGACGTAACTGCCTTCGATCGTGCCGATCGGCACTTGGCAGCTGCGCCGTGCCGCGCCGTCGATGTCGACCGTGCAGGCCCCGCAATCCCCCGTGCCGCAGCCGTATTTGGTGCCGGTCAGGTTCGATCCGTCGCGCAGCGCCCACAGCAGCGGCGTGGCCGGATCGAGGCGGTAACGGATCGGCTGGTTGTTGACGGTAAGGCTGGTCATGCGCCACCGATCCGCCGCGCCCGGGTCAGTCGCGCCAACTCTTGTCCGTCCGATCGACCAGCCGCACCATCGCGGCGAAATCGGCCTTGCCGACGCCGCCGGGGATCGACACCTTACCCAGGTCGCGCTGGTGCACCGCCACGATCTCCGGCGCGACTTCCAACGGGGTGCCCATCGACAGCGTCGCCAGCTGGATCTCGCACGCGCGTTGCAGCGACCAATGTTTCAGGAACGCTTCGGGCAGAGTGCGGCCCATCACCAGGATGCCGTGATTGCGCAGGAACATCACGCGCTTGTCGCCCAGATTGGCGACCAGTCGCTCGCCTTCTTCCGACCGCACGGTCACGCCTTCGAAATCGTGATAGGCGATCTGCCCCGCGAAATTGCACGCGTAGAAATTGGTCGGCCGCAACCCGCCCTCGACCGAACTGACTGCCATGCCCGCCGTGGTGTGGGTGTGCATGATGCAATGCGCGTCGGGCAAATGCTTGTGGAACACCGCATGCTGGGTCAGCCCCGCCAGATTGACCGGATAGGGACTGTCGGCCAGCTTGTTGCCGTCGAGATCGATCTTGACCAGGCTGGACGCGGTGACTTCGGAAAAGTGCAGCCCGAACGGGTTGATGAGGAACGCGCCATCCTCGTCCGGCACTTTCAGGGTGATGTGGTTGTAGATCATCTCGGACCAGCCGAGCATGTCGAACACGCGGTAGCACGCGGCCAGTTCCTGGCGTGCGTCCCATTCTGCCTGCGTCATCTGCGGCGTCGCCAATGCGGTGGCCATCGCGTCTCTCCGTCATCCGTTTCGATGACCGAGTATGGCATGGCGGACGAACGGCGGCAACGCCTGCGCGCCGCCCCGATCGTCCGCCGATGGTGGATCAGAACGCGGCGATACCGGTGATCGCGCGGCCCAGGATCAGCGCGTGGACGTCATGCGCACCTTCATACGTGTTGACGGTCTCTAGATTCATCAGGTGCCGCATGACGTGATATTCGCCTGAAATCCCGTTCCCGCCGTGCATATCGCGCGCCATTCGCGCGATATCGAGTGCTTTGCCGACATTATTCCGCTTGATTATGCTCACCATTTCCGGCGCGAACCGCCCCTCGTCCATCAGCCGTCCGACGCGCAGCGCCGCTTGCAGGCCCAGCGCGATCTCCGTCTCCATATCGGCCAGCTTCTTCTGGAACAGCTGCCGCCCGGCCAATGGCGTGCCGAATTGCTTGCGGTCCAGGCCATATTGGCGGCTGGCATGGAGGCAGAATTCCGCCGCTCCCATCGCGCCCCAACTGATCCCGTAGCGCGCCCTGTTGAGGCAGCCGAACGGCCCCTTCAAGCCCTGGACATTGGGCAGCAGCGCATCTTCGCCGACTTCGACCTCGTCCATCATAATCATGCCGGTGATCGACGCGCGCAGCGACAATTTGCCTTCGATCTTAGGCGTTTCCAGCCCCTTCATGCCGCGTTCCAGCACGAAGCCGCGGATGGCGCCTTCGTGCGCGTCGGACTTGGCCCACACGACGAAGACGTCCGCGATCGGGCTGTTCGATATCCACGTCTTGGCGCCCGAAATCCGGTAACCACCCTCCACCTTCACCGCCCGCGTCGTCATCGCGCCCGGATCGGACCCCGCGTCCGGCTCGGTCAGCCCGAAACAGCCGATGAATTCTCCGCTGGCCAGCTTGGGCAGATATCTGAGCCGCTGCTCCTCCGAACCATAAGCATGGATGGGGTACATCACGAGGCTGGACTGCACGCTCATCATCGATCGGTAGCCGGAATCCACCGCCTCGACCTCGCGCGCGACCAGGCCATAGGCGACATAGCCGGCGCCGACACCGCCATATTCCTCCGGAATCGTGGGGCCGAGCAGTCCCAACGCGCCCATTTCGCGGAATATCGAAGGATCGGTATGTTCGTGCTGAAACGCGTCGACGATCCGTGGCGCCAATTTGTCGCGCGCATAGGCGCGCGCCGTATCGCGGATCATCCGCTCGTCATCGGTCAATTGGTCTTCGAGCAGGAAGGGGTCTTCCCAATCGAACCTGGTCATCCCGGCCATCGTATGCTCCTTTCGGCAGACCGCTAGGCTCAGGGACGGGCGAGGTCCAGTCGCAACACTATGCCGCGCCTGCCTCAGCGCTCCATCAGGCGGGGCATCAGTTCTACGAAATTGCAGGGCCGATGGCGGCTGTCGAGCTGGCTCGCCAGGATGTCGTCCCAGCCATCCTTCACCGCGCCGGTCGAGCCGGGGAGCGCGAAGATATAGGTGCCATCGGCGACGCATGCGCACGCGCGCGATTGGACGGTGGAGGTGCCGATCTTGGCGAAGCTGAGCCAGCGGAACAGTTCGCCGAACCCGGGGATCATCTTGGTCGCGACCCGTTCGACCGCTTCGGGCGTCACGTCGCGCCCGGTCACGCCGGTGCCACCTGTGGTGATGACGCAATCGACGTACGGGTCGGCGATCCAGCCGGTCAGCAGCGCGACGATCGCGTCGGTCTCGTCGCGCTCGATGCGGCGATCGGCGACGACGTGCCCGGCGCCCTCGATCCGCGCCACGAGCGTGTCGCCGGACCGGTCGTCGGCCAGACCGCGCGTGTCGGACACGGTGAGAATGGCTATGCGGATCGGCAGGAACGCCGCCTCCGCATCAATCGGCACGAGGCGCCGACATCGGCATGTGCGGTCCGGTCGCTGCGTTCACCGCGAGCGCGGTGGGAGCCGGCTTCGGCGTGGCCTTTACCCGCACGGAGCTGGCACCCGGCAGGCCGGGGAACCGTGGCCACATGCCCTGCGCCAGTGCCGCGCGGCTGGCGGAGGCCGGCTTGCCTGCCTGGCTTTCGTACATCCAGTAATTGCGCAGGACGGTGGTGACGTAGCCGCGCGTCTCCCAATACGGAATGCTTTCGATATACAGCAGCGGATCGCCGCCATCGCGGACGATAGCATTCCATTCCGCGACCGGCTTTGGCCCAGCGTTATACGCCGCGATCACCTTGGGCAGCAGCCCGCCCGTGGCGCCCATGTCGCGCAGGCGTTCCAGATGGCGCTGGCCGACATCCATGTTGGTGGAGGGGCGGGTGAGGGCGTCCTTGTCCATCGACGTACCCCGCTCGCGCGCGAAATCGGTCGCTGTGGCGGGCATGATCTGCATCAGGCCATAGGCTCCGGCCGGGCTGATGACCTTGTTGCGGAACCCGGATTCTTCCAGCGTGTGGGCATAGACCAGCGCCTTGTCGACGCGCCAGCCGCTGTCCGGCGTCCAGTTCGGCGTGGGATACCGTGCCTCCACCGTCGCGGTCATCCCCGCCGGACAATTGTGCGCCAGCCAGACGGTCGTCGCGGGCAAGTCCAGCGAGGCCGCCAGGCGGATCAGGCTGGCGAATTCGCGCGGATCGCCGATGCGCGCCTGCTGACGCACGACGTTTTCCGCCAGCCCGCTCTCCCCCGCCTCCACCAAGGCCGCGGCGACCCGGACGTTGGGGCGACGATCGAGCGCCGCCCAATCGCTGGCGACGAACTGCCCGGCAACCATGCGCGGCTGACGCATGCCGAGCGCTTGGCGCGCCAGCTGGCCATAGAAGCTCTCGGGAAATTGCGCGGCGGATTTCAGTCGCGCCTCGATCCGCTGCGGCGCGGCGCAGACCATGTCGGCGCGGGCCGCCCAATAGAGTGCGGCCGCGCGTAGATCGACGTCGGTCGCGCGCGTCGCGACCCGTTCGAAGCCATCACCCGCGCCGGCGCAATCCTGCTGTCGCCATGCGGCAAGCGCACCAACCCAGCGGCCCTGGATCGCCCAATCACCCGCGCCGTCGGCTGCCTTCGCCGCCATTGCGCGCGCGTTGGCATCGTCGCCTTGAAGGAAGTATATCCACGCGACCTTCTGCTGCCATTCGGTCAACGCCTCCGGCGTCAGGCCGTAGGTCGTGTCGAGCAGCGCCTGCGCCTCCGCGCCCAGATCGCCCTTGACGAAAGGTTGCATCTTGATCGCGAGATCGGCCGCGATCAGATCGCTTTTCGTGGTCTTGGCACGCGCGGGCCGGGGGGCGCCGTTCTGCCAGATCAGTGGACGGGCGACCGGCAGGGGCGGCAATTCGGTCGCCCCGCGGCTGCGCGCCATGCGGGCCAGCTGCTCGCCCTGGGGCAGTTCGGGTGCCTCGGTCAGCAAGGCGACGATCGCCTCCGGCTCCACCTTGGGCGAGTTCTTGGCGGTGTAGAGCTGCGCGCGCGCGATGGCATGGAGCGGGCCGGGCTTCATCGCGTCGAGCCCGATCTGGGCGTCGCCCCAGCGTTCGTCGCGGATCGCCTGAAAGACCGCCGCATAACCGGTCCGCTGCTCCGCATCCAGTTGCGACGGCACGCGCGCGGCAGCGACAGTTGCGACATCGCCC
>DASTLZ010000173.1:0-12424 GCA_035714425.1 Sphingomonas sp. | reverse complement strand
CTGGGCGACAGCGTTACCGGGCTGATCGACTTCTATTTCGCCTGTACCGACCTGCGGCTGTACGATCTCGCGATCATGCACAGCGCCTGGTGCTTCGATGCCGACGGCCACGATTGTAGCCCGGCAGTGGGCGCCGCGTTGCTTGACGGCTATGCCGACAGCTTCGGGCTGGACGCGCACGATCGGGCGCAGCTGCGCGTGCTGGCGATGGGCGCGTGCGTCCGCTTTGCCCTGACGCGCGGATGGGATTGGCTCAATACGCCGGCCGATGCGCTGGTGACGCGCAAGGACCCGCTGGCCTATACGCGGCGGCTGGCGTTCTACCGGGATCACGGGACCGACATTTTCGCATGACCGATTTCACCAAGGTAGAGATGTTCACCGACGGCGCGTGCAAGGGCAATCCTGGGCCGGGCGGTTGGGGTGTACTGATCCGCATGGGCGCGCACGAAAAGGAATTGTCGGGCGGCGAAGCGCTGACGACCAACAACCGCATGGAACTGACCGCCGCGATCGAGGGGTTGAACGCGCTGACCCGGCCGTGCGCGGTGACGCTGTCGACGGACAGCCGCTATGTCATGGACGGGCTGACAAAATGGGTCGCGGGATGGAAGCGTAACGGCTGGCGCACCGCCGACAAGAAGCCGGTGAAGAACGCCGAATTGTGGCTCGCGCTGATCGGCGCGGTCGAACGGCACAAGGTCGACTGGAAATGGGTCAAGGGTCATGCCGGCCACCCCGACAACGAACGCGCCGATCGGCTGGCGAGCGACGCGGCAGTCGCCGCTACACGCTGAACCGGCCGGGCGCGAAGGCGTCCGGGTCGATGCCGGGCGCCGGCGTCCGGCCGAGCAGCAAGGCGGCGGCAAGCGCGGCGGCGGCGGGCGCGGTCTGGATACCGAAGCCCCCCTGCCCCGCGCACCAGAAGAAACCGGCCACTCGCGGGTCGAAGCCATAGACCGGCCGGCGATCGGGCGCGAAGGTGCGCAGGCCGGCCCAGCGGCGCTCGACCGCGGTCACTCGCCAGTCGACGACCCCTTGGAACCGGTCGATCGCGACCGCGACGTCGATCTCCTCCGGTGCGACGTCGTGCGGGTCGACCAATGTCTCGTCATGCGGGCTGAGCCACACGCGCCCGCGGGGCTCGGGCTTGAAGTAGAAGCGTCCCGCGATGTCGGCGACGTGGGGCATGCCGGACGGCGCAGGCGGATCGGTACGCAATTGCGCGATCGTGCGGCGATAGGCGCGCATGTCCAATGGTGTCGCACCGGCGATTGCCGCCACCACATCCGCCCAGGCGCCGGCGGCGTTCACCAAGATGGTGGCGGAGAAAGCCCCCGCACCGGTCTCCAGCTGCCAGGCACCGCCTGCACGGGTCGCCGCGCGGAGCGGCGCGGCGGTGATAAGCCGTGCGCCCGCTTGCCGCGCGGTTGCCAGTGCGGCCGCATGAAGCCCGGCCACGTCGATATAGGCGCAACTCGCCTCCATCACCCCCAGGGTCCATTCGGGGCGCAGGCCGGGGACGAAATCGGCCGGATCGGCAAGGGTGAGCGCCACGTCGCTGCCGGCGAAGTCGGCCAGGAGTGCATCGACCGCGCGCGCATCCGCGGCACGGCCGATGTGCAGCGAACCGAGCGGTTCGAGAAAGCCGCCATCGCGGAGCATCGGCCCCGACGCGCTGGTCAGTGGCTGGATCGCAGGGCCGCCATAGGTTTCCGACCAGAAGGCCGCGGAGCGGCCGGTGGCGTGATAGCCGGGCGTGCCTTCGGCTTCGAGCAGAACGACGCGCGCGCGCCCCGCGACTTCGGCGGCCAGGCTCGCACCGGCGATCCCGGCGCCGACGATCGCGATGTCGAAGCGGTCGGCCATATCAGTGGGGCCCCGTATCCAGGCTTGCATCGAGGAACGCGTCGATCGCGGCGAGCGCACGGTCACGCACCAAATCGGCTTCGCGCAGGATTTCGTGCGCCGATTCCTTGCCGAATCGCAGTATTTGCGCATCGCGCAGGCGGGCGGCGGTCGCGATCGCGGCCCGAGAATCGACGAGCCGGTCGGCATCCGCCACGACCATCAGCACCGGCGGCGGCAAGGTCGCCAGCCGGGGATCGCGTTGCAGCGCGGCGGTGGCTTCGAACGATTCGCCCAGCCAGTTCCACGACGGCGGCCCCAGCACATGATCGGGCGCCTGCGCGTGCCAGAACAGCTCGTCGGCGTAGCGGTCGGCATCGTGGGTCAGCAGGCTCTGCCGACTCGCTTTGCCTCCGGGACGCTCGTTGGCTTTCCACGCGCGCCGGCCCGGATCGCCCAGTGCGCGGATCAGCCGCACGAAGGGGGCGCTGAACCGACCCAGGGGGCCATTGATGCCCAGCATCGGCGCGACCAGCACCAGCGCATCGGGATCGACCGCACCTTCGACGCAGGCGCGCAGGGCCAGGAAACCGCCCATCGAATGGCCGAGCAATGCGCGCGGGCGATCGGTGGGGATCGTCGCCCACACGGCCGCGAGATCGGCCACGGCGGTCGCATATTCGCCGCGCGCGACGTCGAGCGGCGGGCGACCCGAGCCGCCATGTCCGCGCCAGTCGAACGCGACGATACTCCACCCGCGCGCATGCCAATGCGCGAACGCCTCCAGATGCTTTTCGAAGATGTCGCCGCGCCCGCCCTGCACCACGAACGTGCCACGCCCGCCATCGCTGGGCCAGTCGAAGCGGCGCAGCGGCCAGCCGTCCGGCGCCAGCCCCGACGACACGGTCGCGCCAACGGGCAGCGTGCGCTGGACGGGCCGCGCCGACGGCGGGGAAGCGGGCTGATTGGTCATGCCGCCGCAGCCGTTACGGTTTCGTAAGCCCTCGCGTCTACGGCGAACATGATGATCGGATGGTTTTCCTTGTTGCTGATCGGGTGCCTGTTCGTGCTGCTGCTGGCGGCTGGAATTCAGGATGCACGCACCCGCGAGATCGGCAACGGCAAGAATGCGGCCATCGCGCTGCTCGCACCGCTGTGGTGGTGGTCGATCGGCATGCCGCTGTGGCCCGCGGTCGGCATCCAGTTGGTGGTGGCCGTCGTCGTGTTTGCCGTCTTCTGCCTGGCGTTCAGTTTCGGCTGGATGGGCGGCGGCGATGTGAAGCTGATCGCGGCGCTGGCCTTGTGGCTGCCGGCCTATTCGCTCGTCTGGATGCTGGCGGTCATGTCGCTGGCCGGCGGCGTGCTGACGATGGTGATGCTGGCGGATCACAAGATCGCGCGCCGAACCGGCGCCGTCGAGGTGCCGTACGGCGTCGCGATCGTGGTTGCCGCGCTGCTAACGCTACGAGAACCCGTCCTTAACCCATTTCAGTGATGATGATGACGGAACAAACTCCGTTGCCGTCGAAAGGCACGATTACGCATGGATAGTCGCAAGATCCTGTTGCTGGCCGGCGCGCTCGTCGTCGCAGCGATCACCGCGTTCTTCGCGCGCACCCTGATGGCGGGCAGCGCGACGCAAACGGCGGCTGCCGCGACGACGGTCGAGATCAACGGCCCCGGCGTATTGGTCGCCACCCGCGCCCTGCCGGTCGGCACGATCCTGGACGCCAGCGCGGTCCGGTTTCAGCCGTGGCCCAAAGAACTGGTCGACAACGCCTATTACATCCAGGGCAAGAGCGATGTGCGCGCGTTGCAAGGCACGGTGGTGCGCAACGCTATCACCGCCGGTCAGCCGGTGACGCAGGGTGCCCTGGTCAAGCCGGGGGACCGTGGCTTCCTGGCGGCGGCGCTCGGGCCCGGGATGCGCGCGGTGACCTTTCCCGTGTCCACCCAGACATCGGTCGCCGGCTTCGTCTTTCCGGGCGATCGCATCGACCTGGTCCTGACCCAGACCGTCGTCGGTGGTGGTGACGGCATGCCGCTGAAGGTGTCCGAGACGATCCTGCGCAATGTGCGCGTGCTGGCCACCGACCAGCGCACCGACAATCAGGCGGGCGAGGACGGCAAGACGGTCGTGCGCACGTTCAGTACGGTCACGGTCGAGGCGACGCCGAAGATCGCGGAGCAGATTTCGGTGGCGCAGACGGTCGGCGCCTTGTCGCTGTCGCTGCGCTCGATCGCCGACAATGCCCAGGAACTGGATCAGGCGATCGCATCGGGATCTGACACGATGCCGGCGAACGGCGATCCCAAGTCCGAACAGGCGATGCTGGTGAAGCTGGCGAGCCAGCCCACGTCCGAGCGATCCACCTTCGCCACCGGCGCCGACGTATCGCGTTTCCAGCGCAGCTCGGTGCCCGGCCGCCCCTCCACCCTGGCAAGCGGCGGCCCCGGTGAGACGAGCCCGGTCGCAGCGGCGGCAGGCGCCGTGGCGCTGCCGGCCGGCCCTGTCGTGCGCGTCGCGCGCGGAAACAACGTGACCGCCGTACCGGTGGGAGGGAAGAACTGATGCGTATCGCCTACAAGATGGCGCCCTTGTGCCTGCCCGCGCTAGCCCTGCCGCTGGCAGCCGTCCTCGCCGCCGCGGCACCCGCGGGCGCCGTTCCGGAGCGCACGCGGGCGCCCGCAAGCCCCCGCATCGTTCCCACGAGCACGCAGATGGTGCAGGTCAATACCGGGCGCGGTCGACTGGTGACGCTCGCCCGGCCGATGACCGACCTGTTCGTCGCCGACGACAGCGTCGCGGACGTGCAGGTACGATCACCGACGCAGCTGTATGTCTTTGGCAAGAAGGTGGGCGAGACCACGATCTCGGCCACGACGAAGAGCGGCGCGGTCGTCTATGCGGCGACCGTGCGGGTCGGCAACAATTACGATTCGATCGGCACCATGCTGGGCCTGGCGATGCCGGACGCCAAGATCGTGGCGACACCGATGAACGGCCTGGTCCTGCTGACGGGGACGGTGGGTGCGCCCGACGATGCCGCCGAAGCCGAACGGCTGGTGCAGGCCTTCGTCGGCGAATCCACCAAGGTTCTCTCGCGCCTGAAGACCGCGACGCCACTGCAGGTGAACCTGCAAGTGCGCATCGCGGAGGTGAGCCGAACGTTCGTGAAGAACATCGGGGTGAATACCCAATCGTACGACAGTTCGGGCGGGTTCAAGTTCGGAATAGCGCAGGGCCGTGCAGCTTCACCCTATACGCCAAATGGCGGCATGTTCGTGGGCGGGGCCCTACCGTCCCCCGGAACGACTGGCGTCACCCGAGGCACCGCCGGCTCCACCATCGGCCTTGCCGGCAAGCTGCTGGGGCTGAACCTGCTGAGTGCCCTCGATCTCGGTGAGACGTTGGGGCAGGTCTCGACGCTGGCCAACCCCAATCTGACGGCCTTGTCTGGTGAAACGGCCAGCTTCCTCGCGGGCGGTGAAATTCCGATACCGCTGGCCACCGGACTGGGCGCGGTGTCCGTCGAGTTCAAGCAATATGGCGTCAGTCTGACCTACACCCCCACTGTTCTGTCGGACGGCCGCATTTCCTTGCGCGTTCGCCCGGAAGTGTCGCAATTGACGTCGGCGGGTGCGGTGCAGGTCGGCGGCACCACCATCCCTGCGCTCACGACCCGCCGGGCGGAAACCACGCTGGAGCTGGGATCGGGCCAGTCGATGATGATCGGCGGGCTGCTGTCGAACAGCCGCGACAACTCTGTCGATAAGACACCCGGGCTCGGCGACATGCCCGTCCTGGGTGCGCTGTTCCGGTCGAACGGGTGGAAGCGCAACGAGACCGAATTGGTCATCATCATCACGCCGTACCTGGTCAAGCCGGTCAACAACGCCGCAGATATCGCGCTGCCCACCGATGGCGTGAAGAGTGCCAGCGATCTGTCGCGAATCCTGCTCGGCAATCTGGACGGCGGCAACAGCGGTGAGCGGCGGCCGACGCCGACGATGGCGCCCATCGATGCGCCGCGCCCGAATATGGGGGTCGGCGTGGTCGCGCCCGTACCGACCGCCCCGATCGACAACCGGCCCGGCGAGCGCGGATATACGCCGACGGCGCCGATCGCCTCGACCGGCAAGCCGGCGAAGGGCGGGCGTGACGCCCCCCCCGCCCCCGGCTTTTCGAACTGATGTTCAAGGACATGACGATGACAAAGCGCCTGCTTCTCCTCGCCGCCGCCTGCCCGTCGATCCTGATCGGCGGATGCATGGGCACGCAGAACAAGGGACTGGAATCGGTTCACCAGCCGGTGGTCGCGCGACAGGATTCGGCGATCGACGTGGCCCTTCGCGGCAACGCCCTGGCGCCCGGCGAAGGCCAGCGGCTGACCGGCTGGTTCGATTCGATGCGGCTTGCCTATGGTGACCGCATCGCGGTGGACGATGGCGGCGCGCCCGCCGCCGCCGCTGCACGCGAAGTGGCGGCGATCGTCGCCAGCAAGGGGATCCTGCTGTCGTCCGATGCGCCGGTCACCGAAATGCCGCTGACACCCGGCACCTTGCGCGTGGTCGTCAGCCGGCTTCAGGCTTCGGTGCCGGGATGTCCAGATCATTCCCGCGACACCGCGCACGAATTCGGCGGCAACACGTCGTCCAATTACGGATGCGCGGTGAACGTCAACCTGGCGGCGATGGTCGCGAGCCCGGGCGATCTCGTCCAGGGCCGCAGCAGCGGCAACGGCAACGACCCGCGCGTCAATTACCGCGCGATCGACGCCTATCGCAAGGCGACGCCCACGGGCGGCGGAGGGACCACGGTCAAGGCCGAAAGCGCGAAGGGCAATTGAGATGAACGCCCCCTGGAAACCTGCCGGTGCCGCCAACCGCGTCCCCTTCGCCGCGTATGTCTGCGACGAGACGACCGCGGATGCGCTGCGCCCGATCGCCATCGAAATGGGATGGTCCCCCGACAAGGTGAACCGCGGCGGCTTGCGCAACGCGGTGCAATCCTTGTCGGTGTCCGCTTCGCCGCAAATCCTGTTCGTCGATCTCGCCGAATCGGGCGACCCGCTGAACGACATAAACGCCCTCGCCGAAGTGTGCGAGCCGGGCACGGTGGTGATCGCCAGCGGGCAGGTGAACGACGTGCGGCTGTACCGCGACCTGCTGGCCAGCGGTATCCAGGATTACCTGCTGAAGCCGCTGTCCCCCGATGCGGTGCGCGATGCGCTGTCGCATGCGCAAGCGATGTTGAACGCGCCGCGGACGCAGGACGCCGCGATCGTCCGGCCGCATTGCGCGACCGCGATCATCGGCACGCGCGGTGGCGTCGGCGCATCGACCATCGCGACGTCGCTGGCCTGGCTGCTCGCAGAGCGGGAGGGGCGCACCACCGCGCTGCTCGATCTGGACATCCATTTCGGCACCGGTGCGCTGGCGCTGGATATCGAGCCGGGCCGCGGCCTGACCGACGCGATCGATAACCCCAGCCGCATCGACGGGCTGTTCATCGAACGTGCGATGGTGAAGGCGTCGGAAAATCTCGCCGTCCTGTCGGCCGAAGCCCCGATCAGCGCACCGATGATGACCGACGGCGCCGCGTTCCACCAATTGCAGGAGGAAATGCGCAGCGCTTATGAATGCACGATCGTCGACCTGCCGCGCGCGATGCTGGTCCAGCATCCTCAGCTGATCGCCGACATACAGGTCGCCATCGTCGTCACCGAACTGACCCTGGCGGCGGCGCGTGACACCATCCGTATCCTGTCCTGGCTGAAATCGAACGCTCCGCAGACGCAGGTATTCGTGTTGGCCAACCGCGTGCATCCCGGCAGCCATATCGAGATCGCGCGCAGCGACTTCGAAAGCTCCATCGAGCGCAAGCTGGATTGGGCGGTGCCGTTCGACCAGAGACTGGCCGCGACCGCCGCGAAGCTGGGCAAGACGCTGAGCGAAGCGGGCAAGGGATCGAAGAGCGTGCAGCCGATCCTGGAAGTGGCCAGCAAGCTGACCGGCCTGGCCGAAGCCGCCGCCGAAGACGTCGGCAATGCCAAGGGTAAGAAAGGCGCCAAGGGCGCCGCAAAGGCCGGCGGCGGAGGCACGTCGTTGCTCGGCAGCCTGAAGGGGCTGATGCCCAAGCGCGCCGCGAAATCCTGATAGGCACGAAAGGCGAAAGCAACCGTCATGGATATGCTGCCCCTTCTGGTGCTGACCACTGGCATGGTCATCGCGCTGGCGATGGTCGTGCTGGCGTATGCGGGGCCGTCCCCGGCGCGGGCGCGGACACGTCGGATGACCGCGCTCAGGCTGCGCCACGGCGGGACCCCCGCGGCGGCCGTAGATGCGCAATTGCGGCGCATCACCGGCGCGCGCACCACGCGCGCCGATGCGGTATTCGGGCGTATCCTGCCCAACCGGGTCATGTTGGCCAAGCGACTGGCGATGACCGGCAAACCCTGGAGCGTCGGGCGTTACGGCTTCTTCAGCGCCGGGCTGGCCGCGGCGATCGCCATCGTCATGCTGGTGCTGGGCCTGCCGCTGCTGCTGTGCCTGTTCCTGGGCATCCTCGTCGGGCTCGGCCTGCCGCACATGGCCGTCGGCATGCTGATCGGGCGGCGCATTGCCAAGTTCACCGCCAAGTTTCCCGACGCGATCGAATTGCTGGTCCGCGGCCTGCGTTCGGGCTTGCCGATCACCGAGACCATCGGCGTGGTCGGGCATGAGGTGGACGGCCCCGTCGGTGTCGAATTCCGCAGCGTGTCCGACAAGATGAAGATCGGCAGGACGATGGACGCGGCGCTTCAGGACACCGCAGACCGGCTGGGCACGCCCGA
The DNA here is from genome assembly GCA_035714425.1 of Sphingomonas sp. Lineage (GTDB taxonomy): Bacteria > Pseudomonadota > Alphaproteobacteria > Sphingomonadales > Sphingomonadaceae > Sphingomonas. Next base: position 3,740 of record DASTLZ010000173.1, on the reverse strand, counting down.
ATTCCAGTTCTTCGTCATCACCATCGCCATCCAGCGCGAGACCGGCGGCAATCTGGCCGAAACGCTCGCCAACCTGGCCGACGTGCTGCGCAAGCGCGGGCAGATGAAGCTGAAGATCAAGGCGATGTCGTCGGAGTCGAAGGCGTCCGCCTATATCATCGGATCGCTGCCCTTCATCGTGTTCGGCATGATCTGGATGATAAACGGCAGCTACATGCAGACCTTCTTCGTCGATCCGCGCCTGATAATTGCGGGTTGCGGCGGGCTGTGCTGGATGGGGATCGGCGCCTTCATCATGTCCAAAATGATAAACTTCGAAATCTAAAAGGGATTGATCGTGGGCGAAACGGCCGGACCGACGATCCTGGGGATCGACGTGATGTGGATGGCGACGATCCTTTCGGGGATCGCGGCGTTCGCGACGATGCTGGCCATCTATGCCGCCACCACCGTGCGCGACCCGATGGCCAAGCGGGTGAAGGCCCTGAACGAGCGGCGCGAACAGCTGAAGGCGGGCATTACCGCCTCCACCAAGCGTCGCGCCAAGCTGGTCCAGCGCAACGAGACCGCCGACAAGATGCGTGGGCTGCTCAGCGGCTTGCGGGTGTTGCAGGACACGCAGCTGAAAGCGGCGCAGCGCAAGCTGATGCAGGCGGGCATCCGGTCCAAGGATTGGGCGGTCGCGGTCATCTTCGGGCGGCTCGTCCTGCCGATCGTCATCGGCGGCAGCATGGTGTTCTGGGTCTATGGCACCGAAGGCTTCGCCGAATGGTCGCCATTGAAACGCTATGGCCTGGTGGCGATCAGCTTCATCGGCGCGTACAAGGCGCCCGACATCTTCCTGACCAACAAGATCAAGAAGCGCTCGGACGCGATCCGCAAGGGATTGCCCGACGCGCTCGACCTGCTCGTCATCTGCGCCGAGGCCGGTCTGACCGTCGACGCCGCGTTCCACCGCGTCGCGCGCGAACTGGGCCGCGCCTATCCGGAACTTGGCGACGAATTTACCTTGACCGCCATCGAGCTGGGCTTTTTGAACGAGCGGCGGCAGGCGTTCGAGAATCTGGCCATGCGCGTCGACCTGGACGCGGTGAAGGGCGTCGTGACGACGATGATCCAGACCGAGAAATACGGCACCCCGCTGGCGTCGGCGCTGCGCGTGCTGTCCGCTGAATTCCGCAACGAGCGGATGATGCGGGCCGAGGAAAAGGCCGCGCGGCTGCCGGCGATCATGACGGTGCCGCTGATCCTATTCATCCTGCCCGTGCTGTTCGTCGTGATCCTGGGTCCGGCCGCCTGTTCGATCAAGGATGCCCTGCTGACCAATTAAGAGCATCGGTTTTGAAAACGCGCGAAAGAGCGCGTCTTGAAACGCACTCCCGCCGCATCGGTCGACGAAACCCTTCGGGGCGCAGGATCGTTAGCCTTGCGTAACAGGAGGGATTTCGATGCTCTTTTCGACACCGACGCAGTTCGTGGCGTTGATCCTGGCGCTGGTCGCCGGCTGGTTCCTGGGGCTGGCCAGCCACCCCGGCGGGCGCAAGTGGAAGGAGCGGTACGCGACCGAACGCGAAGCGCATGCCCTGAGCCGGCGCGACACGGAAGGCCGCACCACCGACGCCGACACCCGCCTGGCCGAAGCACGCGCCCGCATCGACGAGCTGGAGCGCGAGAACGCCCGACTGACGCAGGCGACGCCGGTGGTGGCCCCCGCCGCTACTACGATCGCGCCGGGCGAGCCCGTCGTGGTGCGACCGGACGGCACCGTCAACCGTATCTGAACCCCACCTGCGCGGGCGGCAGCGCGTTACTTCGCGAGCGCCGCCTGTGCCGCCGCCAGTCGGGCGATCGGCACGCGGTAGGGGGACGCTGATACGTAATCCAGGCCGACGCTTTCGCAGAACGCGATCGATGCCGGATCGCCGCCGTGTTCGCCGCAGATGCCCAGCTTGATATCCGGCCGCGTCTTGCGCCCGCGCTCCGCCGCCATCTCGACGAGTTCGCCGACGCCTTCGACATCCAGGCTGACGAACGGGTCCTTGGCATAGATGCCCTGTTCGACATAGGCGCCCAGGAAGCGCGCTGCATCGTCGCGGCTGACGCCCAGCGTCGTCTGGGTCAGGTCGTTGGTGCCGAAGCTGAAGAATTCGCCGACTTCGGCGATGTCGCCAGCGCGCAGCGCGGCGCGCGGCAATTCGATCATCGTGCCGACCAGATATTCGATCTGACGCCCCTTGTCGGCGAACACCGCCTGCGCCGCCTTGTCCACGACGGCCTTCATCAATTCCAGCTCGCGGCGTGTGGCGACCAGCGGGATCATCACTTCGGGGATCGGGGCGGCGCCGCTCGCCTCGGCCACTTCGATCGCCGCTTCGAAGATCGCGCGCGCCTGCATCTCGTAGATTTCGGGATAGGTCACGCCCAGGCGGCAGCCGCGATGTCCGAGCATGGGATTGAATTCGTGCAGCTCGACCGCGCGGCGGCGCAGCGTCGCGATGTCGATGCCGGCTGCGGTGGCGACTTCGGCGAATTCGGCTTCTTCGTGCGGCAGGAATTCGTGCAGCGGCGGATCGAGCAAGCGGATCGTGACCGGCAGGCCGGCCATCACCGCGAAGATTTCCGCGAAATCCTTGCGCTGTTCCGGCAACAACCGTTCCAGCGCGACACGGCGCCCCGCCTCGTCCTCCGCCAGGATCATCTGGCGCACCGCGGTGACCCGGGCGGAATCGAAGAACATATGTTCTGTGCGGCACAGGCCCACGCCCTCCGCGCCAAAATCGCGCGCGGTACGGCAATCCAGCGGCGTTTCGGCATTGGCGCGCACTTTCAGGCGGCGGACCTGATCGGCCCATTCCATCAGCGTGCCGAAATCGCCGGCCAGTTCGGGCTGCACCGTCGCCACGCTGCCGATCATCACTTCGCCGGTCGACCCGTCGAGCGTCAGCGTGTCGCCCTCGCGCACTTCGCGACCCGCGCAGCGCAGGATCTTCGCCTTGGCATCGATCGACAGCGATCCGGCGCCCGACACGCACGGGCGCCCCATGCCGCGCGCGACGACCGCGGCGTGGCTGGTCATGCCGCCGCGCGCCGTCAGGATTCCCTTGGCCGCGTGCATGCCGTGGATATCCTCGGGCGAGGTTTCGGTCCGCACCAGAATGACAGCCTCGCCGGCCGCCGCGCGCTTTTCCGCGGTATCGGCGTCGAACACGACGATGCCGGACGCGGCACCCGGCGATGCGGGCAACCCCTTGGTCAGCACGTCGCGCGTGGCCGCGGGATCAAGGGTGGGGTGGAGCAGTTGGTCGAGCGCCGACGGATCGACCCGCGCGATCGCTTCATCGCGGGTGATGAGCCCTTCGTTCGCCATGTCGACCGCGATCTTCAGCGCGGCCTTTGCAGTGCGCTTGCCCGACCGGGTCTGGAGCATCCACAGCTTGCCCTGCTGCACAGTGAATTCGATGTCCTGCATGTCGCGGTAATGCGTTTCCAGCCTGTCGAACACCGCCGCGAGTTCGACATAGACCTCGGGCAGCGCCTCTTCCATCGACAGCGGCTTGGCGCCGGCATCCTGCCGCGCTTGCTGCGTCAAATATTGCGGGGTGCGGATGCCGGCGACGACGTCCTCGCCCTGCGCGTTGATGAGGAATTCGCCGTAATAGGCGCGGTCGCCCTTCGACGGATCGCGGGTGAAGGCGACGCCGGTCGCCGACGTCTCGCCCATGTTGCCGAAGACCATCGCC
>DASTLZ010000172.1:0-1741 GCA_035714425.1 Sphingomonas sp. | reverse complement strand
GTGCCGCGGACAGCGAGCGCGGGCGGGCGGCGCGCGATGCGATCACCGCGCTGGCGCTGCCCAACGTGACAGCGCAAATCCAGCCGAGCGCGCTGCCCACCGCGCCGCAGCCGGTCGACCTGTTCTGGACCGTGCAGAATTACCACGACATCCCGTACAAGGGTGCCGGCGAACCGGCGCTGCGCGCGTTCGACGCGGCGGTGTTCAAGATGCTGAAACGCGGCGGGACCTATGTCATCATCGACCATGCCGATGCGCCGGGCACCGGCATGGCGCACACCGAGACCACGCACCGGATCGATCCCGCCGCGGTGAAGCAACAGGTGCAGGCCGCGGGTTTCCGCTTCGTCGGCGAATCGAAGGTGCTGCGCAATCCGGCCGACGATCACAGCAAGAACGTGTTCGACGCCGCGATCCGCGGCACGACCGACCAGTTCGTGTACAAGTTCCGCAAGCCGTAACCGGGGTAGCAGCGCCGGAATTGCCGGGTTAGGAGCGCAAGGGATGACCCAAGACCTTCGTTCCGCCGCCCTGGAATCCAAAGCCTGGCCCTTCGAGGAAGCGCGCAAGCTGCTGGCGCGCTGGCCGGACGGGAAGCCGGACGGAGCGCCGATCGTGTTCGAGACGGGCTATGGCCCGTCGGGGTTGCCGCATATCGGCACGTTCAACGAAGTGCTGCGCACGACGATGGTGCGTCAGGCGTTTCATGCGCTGAGCGATCAGCCGACGCGGTTGATCGCGTTCAGCGACGATATGGACGGGCTGCGCAAGGTGCCCGACAACGTGCCCAACGGCGCGATGCTGACCGAGCATCTGGGGCGGCCGCTGAGCCGGATCCCCGATCCGTTCGGCACCCACGACAGCTTCGCCGCGCACAACAACGCCCGGCTGCGCGATTTCCTCGATCGCTATGGCTTCGACTATGAGTTCGTGTCCTCGACGCACTATTACACGCAAGGGCGGTTCGACGATGCGCTGAAGGGCGTGTTGCGGGCGTATCAGGGCATTCAGGACGTGATGCTGCCGACGCTCCGCGCGGAGCGCCGGGCGACGTATTCGCCGGTCCTGCCGATCAGCCCGACCAGCGGCGTCGTCCTGCAAGTGCCGATCGAGGTCGTCGATGCCGACGCCGGGCTGATCGCGTTCGACGACGAGGGAACACGCGTCGAGCAGAGCGTGCTCGGTGGGCTGGCGAAATTGCAGTGGAAGGTCGACTGGGCGATGCGCTGGGTCGCGCTGGGCGTCGATTACGAGATGGCGGGAAAGGATTTGATCGATTCGGTCGTCCAGTCTTCGCGCATCGCCCGCGTGCTGGGCGGACGTCCGCCCGAAGGGTTCAATTACGAGATGTTCCTCGACGAACATGGCGAGAAGATCTCCAAGTCGAAGGGCAACGGCCTGTCGATGGACGACTGGCTGCGTTACGGCCCCGAAGAAAGCCTGGCGTTCTTTGCGTATCGCGAGCCGAAGAAGGCGAAATCGCTGCACATGGGCGTGATCCCGCGCGCGATCGACGAGTATTGGCAGTTTCGCGGCAATTACGCCGGGCAGGATGTGAAGCAGAAGCTGGGCAATCCGGTCCACCATATCCACGATGGCCGGGTGCCGGACGAAGCCCTGCCGGTGACGTTCGGGCTGCTGCTCAATCTGGCCAGCCTGCCTGGGGTCGGCGACCGGGACACGTTGTGGGCGTTCCTGCGCCGCTATGACCCGGCCCTGTCGCCGCAAGGCAATCCGGCGC
>DASTLZ010000171.1:0-9565 GCA_035714425.1 Sphingomonas sp. | reverse complement strand
TCGCGCCGACCGACACCACCGGGAAGCGGAACCGCCCGCCGGCCAGCCGCCCACCAGGAGCGCGCGCGGTGACATATCCCGCGCTCGTCTCCAGCTCGGCGCCCAGCGCTTCCAGCGCCTTCAGGTGCAGGTCGATCGGGCGGTTGCCGATGGCGCAGCCGCCGGGCAGCGACACCCGCGCCTCTCCACTACGCGCCAGGATCGGGCCGAGCACCAGGATTGACGCGCGCATCTTGCGCACGATGTCATACGGCGCTTCCGTCGACGTCAATTTGCCGGCGCGCACCGTCATCACCCGGCCGAAATCCTCCGGCCGCGTCCCCTCGATCGCGGTAGATGCACCCAATTGGTTGAGCAGATGCCCGAAGCCATCGACATCGGCCAGCCGCGGCAGGTTGCGCAGCGTCAGTGGCTCGTCGGTCAGCAACGCACACGGCATAAGGGTGAGCGCGGCGTTCTTCGCGCCGGATATGGGCAAGCGCCCCGACAGGCGATTGCCGCCGCGGATGAGGATACGGTCCATGTCTCTCCGTCTATCGTGCCGCGCCGCGGGCGCAAGGCTGGCGGCCTATAGGATTACGAAACCGCGGTGGGTCGCCTCCAACGGCGAACCGTCGCGCTTATGCCTTTTCCAAGGTGCATTGCAGGGGATGCTGGTTGGCGCGGGCGAAATCGGTGACTTGCCCGACCTTGGTCTCCGCGACTTCGTAACTGAACACGCCGCACACGCCGACGCCCTTCTGGTGGACGTGGAGCATCACGCGCGTCGCTTCCTCCATGTTCATCCGGAAAAAGCGTTGCAGGCACAGGACGACGAATTCCATCGGCGTGTAATCATCGTTGAGCATCAACACGCGGTACGGCGTCGGCTGCTTCGTGCGGGTGCGCGTCTTGGTGACCACACCGGTGCCGGTGCCGTCGCCGTCCCCTTCGCCATCACCATCACCCCCATCGCGACGGCGGCGCTCCGCCATCGACGGGACGGTCGCCCACGCGTCGCCGGCGTGCGGCAGGACTTTGCGGGTCTGGATCGGGGGTAACTGCATAGGCGCCGAAAATAGGGCATCGCCCCCCCATGCGGCAAGAGCCAGATGCGAAAAGAGCGGCGTCCCCATCGGGAGGCGCCGCTCCTTTTGCGGGGGGCCAGATGCCAAAAGAGCGGCCACCCGACTGGGCAGCCGCTCCATTCATGCGTCGAAGGCGTGCGCGCTTATGCAGCGACCTTCATCTTGTCGGCGGCGATCGCCATCCGGTTCGACAGCGGCTGGGCGACTTCGCCTGCCAGCTTCAGCATCGTCTCGGTCGAACGCGAGGTCTCGGCGACCATTGCGTCGAAGGCGGAGCGGAAGAAATCGCTCTGCAGCTTCATCAATTCGGTCGGCGACTTCACCGACGCCATCGTCTTGATCGCGGCAGTCGTCTGCTCGATCGACTTGCGGGTGTAGTCGGCGACTTCCTGGCCCAGGGCCTCCATGCCCTTGGCGGCGATCTTGGACGATTCGACGACCGCTTCGACGTTGCCCTTGGCAAAGGCGTTCATCTCTTCGATCATCTGCGTGCCCTTGACCATCGCACCCTTGGCGCGCTCGCTGGTCTCGGCGAACATCGCCTGTGCCTTGTCGGTGGTGGTGTTGGTGGCGTTCTCGATCGTGGTAGCCATGTCGGTTTCCTTCATGAAACTATCCGCCGCAACCGCGGCGGTCGGGGGTGGCGGCGTAAGTGTCGGGGGTGTAACGGGATCGGCGGCAGGCGCGTCGACAGCTGCCGGAGCCGGGATTTCGACCGGCGCGGCTTCGGGTGAGGTTTCGACGACCTTGGGCGCCACTGCGGCGACCGCAGCGGCAGGTGCCTTGCGAGCCCGCCTTACGGCAGGCGCAGCAAGCGCGGCCGGGATGACGTTTCCATCACCCTTGCCGACGTTCGACGATTTCAGACGTACCTTGTCCGGCATCCATCCGCTCCCATTCCTTGCTCCAGATATGTCCGTGGCGGACAGGAGTCAAGCAAAATGTTGCGGTGCAGCATTCGTGGAATATCGTGGGAACTCAGCGCGTACGGACGTAATCTCCCGGCGCGTCGCCCAACGTCTCGCCCCCGTTCCCGCCCGGCACGCGCGCACCCGTCGCCGGCACCGTCGCCGGATCGATCGCGCGCAGCCATGCCAGCCAGTCCGGCCACCAGCTGCCCTTGGTTTCCTGCGCCCCCGCGACGAATTCGGTCAAGGTCTGCGGTGCGCCGTCGTTGGTCCAGAACTGGTATTTGCCGGCCGCGGGGGGGTTCACCACGCCGGCGATATGCCCCGACCCGGCCAGGACGAAGCGCACCGGCCCGGACAGTCGGTGGGTCAGATGCCATACGCTGTGCGCCGGCGCGATGTGGTCCTCGCGCCCTGCCTGGACATACGCCGGCGTCTCGACCTTCGACAGGTCGATCGGCGTGCCGTCGACGACGATGCTGCCCGCCTCGACCAGCCGGTTGTCGCGGTACAGATCGGCCAGATACGATTGGTGCCATTTCGCCGGCAGATTGGTGGTGTCGCCGTTCCAGTGGAGCAGCTCGAACGGCGTATAATCCTTGCCCAGCAGGTAATTGTTGGTGACGTAATTCCAGATCAGGTCGCGCCCGCGCAGCATGTTGAAGGCGGCCGCCATATAGCGCCCGTCCAGAAACCCCTCGGGCGACAGCGCGGCGACCGCCGCCAGCTGCTCGTCGTCGATGAAATGCGACAATTCGCCCGCATCGGAAAAATCGACCTGCGCGGTGAAGAACGTCGCGCTCGCCACCCGGTCCGCTTCGCCGCGCGCCGCCATCAGCGCCAGCGTGGCGGCCAATGTGGTGCCGGCGACGCAATAGCCGATGGTGTGGACCGCCGGCACGTCCAGCGCGGCGCGCACCGCGTCCACCGCCTCGCGCTGCGCCGCGACGTAATCGTCCCAGATCACGTCCTTCATCGTCGCATCCGCCGATTTCCACGACACGATGAACACGCTCAACCCCTGATCGAGCGCCCAGCGGATGAAGCTCTTCTCCGGCGTCAGGTCCAGGATGTAGAACCGGTTGATCCACGGCGGAAAGATCAGCAGCGGCACCGCCCCCACCTGTTCCGTCGTGGGCGTGTAGTGGATCAGTTCGTACAGCGGGGTGCGGCGCACGACCTTGCCCGGCGTCGTGGCCAGATTGCGTCCGATCTCGAACGCGTCGCCCGGCGTATGGGTCAGCTGCCCCTTGCCCAGATCGGCCATCAGATTGGCCAGGCCGGCGCGCAGGCTCTCCCCGTTCGTCTCGACCGCGCGCGCGATCACTTGCGGATTGGTCAGCGGAAAGTTCGACGGGCTCATCGCGTCGAGGAAACTACGCGCGGCAAACCGCATCCGCTCGCGCTGGCGATCGTCGATTCCTTCGGCCGCGTCGATGCCGCGCAACAAATGCTCGGAAAGCGTCAGATAACTGCGCCGGACCCAGTCGAACCACGGATTTTCCCGCCATTCCGGCGATTCGAAGCGCTTGTCGCGCGATTGTTCGGGTGTTTCCGGCGCCTGCGCAGGGTCCAGCATGCGCTGCCACAGGTTCAGCCCCTCCAGCCATGCGTCGCGCATCTGGTCGAACGGTGCCAGCGGCGGTGGCGTGTCGGGCATGATGATCCTCTCGCTTTCGCAGGCCATGTAGCCCGATCGCGGGGGCCAACGAAAGCGGGGATCGCGGGTTTCGCGCAGGCGCCGCAACGGGTACATACCCGGGCGAAAGGTCTTCGCCACCATGTCCGACGAATTCTACCGCATGAAACGCCTGCCGCCGTATGTGATCGCAGAGGTCAATGCGATGCGCGCGGCGGCGCGTGCCGGTGGCGAGGACATCATCGACCTGGGCATGGGCAATCCCGATCTGCCGCCGCCCGAGCATGTCATTGAAAAACTGGTCGAAGTCACTCGCAAGCCCGACGCCCACGGCTATTCCCAGTCGAAGGGGATTCCGGGTCTGCGCCGCGCGCAGGCGAATTATTACGGCCGCCGGTTCGGGGTCGATCTCGATCCCGAAACCGAAGTCGTGGTGACGATGGGGTCTAAGGAAGGGCTGGCCAGCCTGGCGACCGCGATCACCGCGCCCGGCGACGTCGTGCTGGCGCCGAACCCGTCCTATCCAATCCACACCTTCGGCTTCATCATCGCGGGCGCCACGATCCGCGCCGTACCGACCACGCCGGACGAGCATTATTTCGAAAGCCTGGAACGCGCGATGGCGTTCACCGTCCCGCGCCCCAGCATCCTCGTCGTCAACTATCCGTCGAATCCGACCGCGGAGACCGTCGATCTCGCCTTCTACGAACGCCTCGTCGCATTCGCCAAGAAGGAAGGGCTGTGGGTGCTCAGCGACCTGGCCTATTCGGAGCTATATTACGATGGCTGCCCGACCGTCTCGATCTTGCAGGTCAAGGGCGGCAAGGACGTCGCCGTCGAATTCACGTCCTTGTCCAAGACGTACAGCATGGCCGGCTGGCGGATCGGCTTCGCGGTGGGCAATCGCAAGCTGATCGCGGCGATGACGCGGGTGAAGTCGTACCTCGATTACGGCGCCTTCACCCCGATCCAGGCCGCCGCCTGTGCCGCGCTGAACGGCCCGCAGGATATCGTCGAGAAGAACCGCCAGCTGTATCACAAGCGCCGCGACGTGCTGGTCGAAAGCTTCGGCCGCGCCGGCTGGGACATCCCGTCTCCGCGCGCATCGATGTTCGCCTGGGCGCCGTTGCCGCCGGCCGTCGCGCATCTGGGCAGCCTGGAATTTTCCAAGCAATTGCTGACCCATGCCAATGTCGCGGTGGCGCCGGGCGTGGGCTACGGCGAGAATGGCGAGGGCTTCGTGCGCATCGCTCTGGTCGAAAACGAACAGCGCCTGCGCCAGGCGGCGCGCAACGTGAAACGCTATCTGCAATCGATGGGCGTCAACACGCCGGCGCAAGGCGCAGGGTGACCGGGCGATGACGCGACCGGGGTTCGCCTTTTCCACGAAGTTTCGCGTCCGTTACGCCGAAATCGACGGCCAGCGCGTCGTCTTCAACTCGCGCTATCTGGAATATGCCGATGCCGCGGTCAGCGAATTCTGGGATTGGACGGGCATCGCCGGCGTGCTGGGCCAGACGTGGGCGCATGTCGAATTCCACGTCCGCCGGACCGAGATCGACTATCACCGCCCCTTCGTGCTGGGCGACATTGTCGAGGCGTCGGTGCGGCTGGACGCGATCGGCCGCACCAGCCTGGCCCAGAGGTTCGAGCTTGCCCATGCCGATACCGGCGCGCTGCACGCGACGATCGCGATGACCGTCGTCAACGTCGACCTGTCCACCGGTCGCCCCGCGCCGATCGAAGACGAGCTGCGCCAGTTCCTGCACGCGCTGATCGTCGCGCAGCCGGACCGGATCGCCTAGCCCGGTCTAGCCCAGCGGCGGCTAGCTTCCAGATCGGCGCTGGCCGCCAGCCGATCGCCCGAGGAAATCGGCGGCATCGCAGCATCGCGCGGGATTTCCGCCAGCGCCGATACCGCGACGAAGCGATAGCCCACCGCGCGCAACCGATCGATGATCTGCGGCAGCGCCGCCACGGTCTGCGCGCGATTGCCGCCGGCGTCGTGCAGCAGCACGACGTTGCCGCTGCGCCCGAACGTGCCGCCCAGGACGCCGGCGATGGTGCGACCGACGATCGCCCGCACCCCCGGTCGCTTCCAGTCATCGGGATCGACGTGCAGCCCGACGGAGATATAGCCGCGCTGCTGCGCCGCCAGCGCGGGGCCGAACTCGTCGGCGGTGGTCGGCTCCGCATCGCCGAAATAGGGCGCGCGGAACAGCCGCAGCGAACGGCCGGTAAAGGCCTGGAACAGCCGCTGCGTCGCGTTCAGTTCGTATTTCACCTGTCGATCGGATACGGTGGCCAGATTGGGGTGCGTATCGGTGTGGCTGCCCACCTCATGCCCTTCGTCGACCATCCGCGTCAGCAGGCTGCGCTGCGTCAGCGCATTCTCACCGATGACGAAGGAGGTCGCGGGCACATGCTCGCGCTTCAGGATATCCAGGACTGCGGCGTCCATATGGCCACCGCGCTGACAGCACCCGAACGGCGCGCATGCCGGTGTGCCATGCGCGAATACGCAGCATGCGGACGCTCACGGGTTTTCGTTGGCTTCGGCACCCGATCATCTGCCATGTGGCGACCGTCACAGCGGCCGACCGACGGCGACAGGAGATGATCGATGAAGGTGCCCGCCCCCCTGCCCGATGCCCGGCATCGCTCGACCCCAACCCCGGCGCGCGAGACATGAGGCCTTCGGGGACGGACGATAGGATCGACATCGGCGAGGTCATGGATCACGGGCCGTGGAGCCCGATGCAGCGCATCGTCGTCATGCTGGCGGCGCTGGCGATCGTCATGGACGGCTTCGACAGCCAGTTGATCGGCTTCGCCATCCCGGTCCTCATCAAGGAATGGGGCGTGACCCGCGCGGATTTCGCACCCGTGGTCGCGCTGGGCCTGATCGGCATGGGCGTCGGCAGCGTGCTTGCCGGATATGTCGGCGACAGGCTGGGCCGGCGCAGCGCGGTGATCGGGTCCGTCCTGGTCTTCGGCAGCGCGACCGTCGCGATCGGTTTCGCGCCCAACCTCACGATGCTGGGCCTGTTGCGCTTCATCGCCGGCCTCGGCATCGGCGGCGCGATGCCTAGCGCGACGATCATGGCCGGCGAATACACACCGCTGCGCTATCGCACGCTGGCGGTGACCGCGGCGATCGTCTGCGTGCCGGTCGGCGGCATGATCGCGGGCCTGTTCGCGAGCGAAGTCCTGCCCGCGCTGGGCTGGCGCGCCTTGTTCCTGATCGGCGGCGCGATGCCGGTCGTGCTCGGCGCGATCCTGCTGTTCGTCCTGCCGGAATCGCCGCGCTGGCTGTCGCGCCATCCGCTGCGCTGGCCAGAGCTGGTCGGCCTGCTGCGACGCATGAAGCGGACGGCCAGCGATGGCGCCGGATTCATCGATCCGCTGGAGGAAAAGAGCGAGCGGTCGGTGGGCATCGCGGCGTTGTTCCAGGACGGACGCGCACGCGGCACGACCGCGATCTGGATCGCGCTCTTCCTGTGCCTGCTGGCGGTATACACCACCTTCAGCTGGCTGCCGACGATGCTGACGACCGAGGGGCTGAGCGTTTCCGTCGCGGGCAGCGGACTGACCGCGTACAACCTGGGCGGGGTGTTCGGCGCATTGCTGTGCGCGTTGGCGATCGGCCGGTTCGGATCGCGCTGGCCGATGATCGCGTGCGCGGCCGCCGCCGCGGCGAGTGCCTTGTGGCTGCAGAACGTCGATATCGTCGGCAACACCGCGTTGCTGATCTTCGGCCTGGGGGTGCACGGCCTGTTCGTGAACGCGGTGCAATCGACCCTCTACGCGGTCATCACGCAGATGTACCCGACCCGCTTTCGTGCGACCGGGACCGCGACGGGGCTGGCGTTTGGGCGGACCGGCGCGATCCTCAGCGCGTTCGTCGGCGCCGCCGTCATCACCGCCGGCGGGGCGGACGCCTATCTGCAAGTGCTCGGCTTCTCGATGGCCGGCGTCGGCGTGGCGCTGATCGTGTTCGACCGTCACATCGCACCGGCCGCGAGGCGCGCGACGAGCGGCCGCTGACGTCGCATGTGCCCGACGCCCCCGTTACGGGGCCCAGTCTGGCATTCTGCGGTACTGGGTTAGCGGGACCTTCATCAATCCATGCCATGCCAGTCGCCGTCGAGCAGATCACGACGCTGCGATAGCGGTTCTACCTTTCAGAGAGTGCGATGAAATCCACCCTTCTTGCCGCCACTAGCGCCGCTCTACTCGGCGGATGCCTGTTAAGCCCGGCCCAGGCGCAGACCGCACCCCCCGCCACGCAGCAGCAGCCCGACGATGGACCGGGCCGGCCCGCCAACGCGCCCAACAGCGTCACACCGACGACGCTGGCCTTCGCGCCGCTGCCCTATGACGAAGATTACACCCGTTACGCCGATCCCACGATCCGCGACACGCCGTGGGCCAAAATGAAATACATCCCGATCGCGGGCAATGCCTTCGTGAGCCTGGGCGGCGAGTTTCGGCCGCGCGTCCAATATCTCGACAATCTGAATTTCGGTCGCGGCAATCAGGAGCAGGGCTTCGACGTGCAGTTGCGCTCACGGGTGTGGGCGGACGTGCATGCGACATCATGGCTGCGCGTCTTCGGTGAGCTTCAGTCGGGCGTGACGCGCGGGCTGGACTATCCCGCCGGGCCGGTCGACACCAATCCGCTGGAAATCCATCAGGGGTTCGTCGAACTGTCGCAACCGTTGGGCACGGGGACGGACCGCGTGTTCCTGCGCCTGGGGCGGCAGGAGATCGCATTCGGAAAATCGCGCCTGATCGACACGCGCAACGCCGCCAACACCCGCCGGTCGTTTCAGGCTGCGCGCGTCCAGGCGACGACCGGCGCCTGGCGGTTCGGCGGATGGATCGGCCACCCCTTGCGCGACGTCGTCGGCACGCTGAACGACCCCGCCGACACACTTTACGACGTCTATATGGTGAACGTCGCGCGAAAGGTCGGCGCCCTGCTGCCTGGGTCCGAAGTCGAACTGTTGTACATCCACACCGATCATGACGCCGGCGCCGCCGTATTCCGCAGCCGGCGCGATACGGTGTCGGTGCGGCTCGCCGGCAGGGAACACGCCCTCGATTACGATGTGGAGGCTGTCCGGCAGACCGGCCGAACTGCGGACGGGCGCACCGTCGACGCCTGGTTCCTGGGCGTCGATGCCGCATATCAGCTGGCGGGCGCGTGGCAGCCGCGCGTCGCGCTGCGCGCCGATGTCGGATCGGGCGATACCGACCCGAACGACGGCAAGGTCGGCAGCTTCGATTTCCTGTTCGGACGCGGCATGACCTTGACGCCCGAACTGGGCTATACCAACCTCATCTCCGCCGGCCCCGCATTCGGCGTGAAGCCCAGCGCCAAGTTGAGCACCGAAGTCACGGCTCAGGGACTGTGGCGCACCAGCACCGCCGACGGCCTGTACAACATGGGCCCGTCGCCGGTGCGCGGGGGGGCGGAGGGGCGTGCGCGGTACGTCGGGCTACGCTCCACGGCGCGGGTCGAATATCAGTGGAACCGCCTCGTCGCGAGCGGCCTGTACGTCAACCGCACCTTTGCCGGCGACTTCCTGAAGGAAACCGGCGACGGCAAGTCGCTGTTCTATTCGACCATGTACGCGCTCATCCGCCTGTAGGCGCGGCAGCGTCATCGCGATCAGGGCGGCGTAAGGCGCGCCAGCAGGGCGATCAGAGTCGTGCGCTCCTTGGCGGCCAGAGGGGCGAGCAAGGCGTCCTCATGCTCGCGGACATGCGCCGTCGCCGCCGCCAGCATCTCCTGGCCCGCGGGCGTCAGGACGAGGGCCAGGGCCCGGCGATCCTCGGGATCGGCGGTACGGTCCACCAGGCCGCGGTCGATCAGTTCGTTGATGAGGCTGACCATGTTGGCGCGCTGGATGCCCAGGATACGTCCCGCCGCGCCCTGATTGATG
>DASTLZ010000170.1:0-13218 GCA_035714425.1 Sphingomonas sp. | reverse complement strand
TCGACGCAGCGCCAGCAGTTCCGGGGCATGGGCATCGCGCTCGATCCCCTCCCACAGGCTCAGCGCGCGGTCCATGCGCTCGCGGTGCAGCGGGTCCGCGGCCAGCCACGCACTGAACGCCTCCTGCTCGGCCGGCGGCAGCGCGCCGTCGTCCAGGCGCAGGCACCAGGCGACCGCTGCATCGTCGACGCCGTCCTCGCGAGACCCGGTCATCGCTCGCCTCCTGCATCGCGCAGCAGGGTACACATGGCGGTCGCGATATGCTTTTCGATCGCGCTGACGGAAATGCCGAAGCTGTCCGCGATGGCTTTGCGCGGCATGCCTTCAAGGCGGTACAGAATGAAGATGTGTCGTGTCCGCTCTGGAAGAGTGTTGAGTACCTGCGCCACCCGGCCGACGCTTTCGCGCGCGGCCAGCAGGCGTTCGGCATCGATCCGATCGACATCGCGCTCCTGCCCGGTGTCGGTGCTGTGGTGATAGCGCGTGCGAACCGTCTCGTGCCGATAATGATCGTTGACCAGATTGGCTGCAATTCGAAAGACATACGCCTCCGGATTGTCGACGACGTGCTGCGGGCTGGCCGCCAGCCGGCAGAAAAGATCCTGCGCCAGGTCTTCGGCATGGGACGGATCGCGCAAGCGCCGCTGAAAGAAGGCCACCAACGCCGGGCGCAGCCGCTTCGACACCGCCATCAGGTCGACGGGAATTGCAGCAGGGTGCCTGTGATCCATCGCCATCACTCCTTTAGACGCGCGATGGCGCGAAAGACACAGCATGCCGGATGCGAACTTTCGCGATCCCTTGGATCAAGCGCCCCCTTCCATTCATCGCGCAGCGAGGTAGGGCGTGCGAAGGCACGTTTTATACCGCCGGAAGGAAGCAAGGCTCTGATGAACAGCAGAAACGCGGTCCTCGCGCTGGCCATGTCTGCGGTGGTGCTGGCTTCTGGCGGGCCGGCGTCGGGCGCGCAGCTCGCGTCGCCCTCCGTCGGCGTCACGCCCGCGCCACCGGCGGCGCCGGCGGCACCCACCTTGATCGCGCCAGCCGTCCCGCTACCGACGCTGACCGACGCGCAAGCGACGCAGTTGGAGCGCTTGCTGGCCAAGGGTCGGGTCGGCGAGGGGCTGGCGTCGCCGGCGGATGCCGCCGCGGCGGCGGACGATCGCGGGCCGCGGCTGGTGCGCGCCGCGCTCGATCATGCGCGCGCGGTGCACGCGGGCCGGCTGGCAGAGGCGGATTTCGCACCCGATTGGGCGCTGCGCCCGCCGCGTTACGATCCGCTGCCGGGCTTTGCCGATGCGGTCCGGGGCGATACGATCGCCGCCTGGTTCGCCGCGCTGCCGCCGCCCTATTCGGGCTATGACGGGCTGAAGGCCGGGCTGGTCCGCTACCGCGCACTGGCCGCGGCCGGCGGTTGGGACGCGGTGACAGCGGGGCCGGACCTCACCGTCGGCGCGACGGGCACGCGCGTGGTCGCGCTGCGCCGGCGATTGGCGGTGGAGGACAAAACCGTCGTGACGAAGGGCGAGCGCTTCGATGCCGGGCTGGCCGCGGCGGTGCGGCGGGCGCAGCGGCGCTATGGCCTGAACCCCACTGGCATCGTCGCGGGGCAGACCCTGGCCGCGCTGAACGTGCCGGCGGGCGCGCGGGTGCGCCAGATCATGGCCAACATGGAACGCTGGCGTTGGCTGCCGCAGGATCTGCCGCGCGACCGTATCCAGGTCAACATCGCCACCGCGGTGATGACCGTGTTCGACGGCGACGCTCCCGTCCTGTCGATGCGTGCCGTCACCGGGCGGCCGGGCGACGAGACGCCGATGCTGTCGTCGATGATCCACAGCGTCGTCGTCAATCCGCCGTGGAACGTGCCCACCTCGATCGCGACGCGCGAATTGTGGCCGAAGGAAAAGGCGAGCCCCGGCTACCTGAAGCGTAACGGCTTCAAGGTGATCGACGGCACCCGCCTGCAACAGGCGGCGGGCGATCAAAGCGCGCTGGGCCGCTTCAAGTTCGATTTCGACAATCCGTTCGCGGTTTATCTGCACGATACGCCAGCCCGGGCGAAGTTCGCGAGCTTCAGCCGGTTGGCCAGCCACGGGTGCGTGCGGCTGGAAAAGCCCGCGCAGCTCGCCGCGCTGCTGCTGCGCGACGATCCCGCCTGGGGTGCCGACGCGCTGGCCGCGGCGGTGGACAAGGGTGAGACGGTGCGCGCGCGGCTGGTCAAGCCGGTTGCGGTCTATCTGCTGTACTGGACGGCCTATGCCGCCGGCGACGGACAGATGAATTTCCGCGGCGATCCTTATGGCTGGGACGAGGTTCTGGCGGCAAAGATCCAGGCACGCTCGGCGCGCGAGATGTTGGCCACACGATAAAGAGACGAACGATGATCGATAGACTCTGCGGATCACCCACTATCCTTGCTGCCGGCGCGCTGGCGTTGCTGGCACTGGGCGGGTGTTCGCGCTCCAATCCTGACGCGGTGCCCACGGACCTGAACGGCGCCGAGCAGGTCGCCCCGGAAGCGGCACCTACGCCGGAGCCGACGCCCGTGCCGGTGCCCGTCCCCACCATTGCTGCACCGGAGCAGAACACCGCGGAGGAAGACGCGGAGGCACAGGCCGAGCGCGCCGCCGCGGAGCAGCGGCAGATGGAAGACGATGCCGCCGCCACCGGCATGACGGCGCGCATGCCGCGGGAAGAGCCCGCACTGGCAAACGACGAGGCGGAGCAATGATGCGCGGCTCCGCAGGCGCCGGTCGCCGGGCCTTTGCGCTCGGCGGCGCCGCGGCCTGGTTCGTCGCTGCGCTGACACCGGTTCTGACAAGCACGCCTGCCGCGGCGGCACGCCTGCCGGTGTCGGCCATCGTCATCGATGCCGATGACGGACGGGTGCTGTATTCACGCGATTCCGGCATCATGCGGCGGCCCGCCTCGCTGACGAAGATGATGGCGCTATACCTTGCCTTCGATGCGCTCGACGAAGGCCGGCTGCGGCTCGACGATCGCATCGCGGTGTCGCGCAACGCCGCCAATCAGCAGCCGTCGCGCATCGGCATGCGTCCCGGCTCCACCATTGCGGTCGAGGATGCGATTCGCGCCATCGCGGTGATCTCCGCCAACGACGCCGCCGTCGCGCTGGCCGAACATATCGCGGGCAGCGAGGCGCGCTTCGCCAAGATGATGACCGCGCAGGCACAGCGGCTGGGCATGGACGAGACGTCGTTCACCAACGTCACCGGCCTGCCCGGCGCGAATTACAGCAGCGCGCGCGATATCGCCGCGCTCTCTCGCGCGCTGCTCCGCGCGTATCCGCGGCGCTATGGCTATTTCGGGCAGCGATCCTTCACCTGGGGCGGGCGCAGAGTCGCGAACCACAACCATCTGCTGGGCCGGGTGGCGGGCGCGGACGGGATCAAGACCGGCTATACCGCGGAGGCTGGCTATGCGCTGGCCGCATCGGCGCAGCGCGGCGGCCGGCGGCTGATCGCCGTCGTCATCGGCGAGCGCACGATCGCGGAGCGCGACACGCTCGTCGCCCGGCTGCTGGAGGACGCGTTCGACACGCCGGGCGCTGCGCCTCGCGCGACACCGCCTGCACCCGCTCCTTCACCCACCCCGCGTCGGCGACCACCGTTGATCCTCGACCTGCGACCCTGATCCCCCGGACCTGATCCCCGGGACGGCGGTCAATGCGCGGTGCCGCTCGCGCCCATGATCTCGGCAACCCGTGCGCCCACCGCTTCCCAATATTCGATCAGGTCGGGCCGGTCGTCGGGGGCAGTGCGAATGCCCTTCATCACGGCATCGCTGGCGCCACCGATGCCGTGCGCCGCGATCAACTCCATCGCCGTCTTCCATACCGGGTCCATGCCCGCCATCAATCAGGCCGCGGGGGCGCCGTCAACGCCGCTGCCGCGTTCCGCCTCCCCTGACGGGGGACGGCTGACGGAAAGGTGATGCGCGACGATCCCGCTGGTCGTCGCGACGTTGAGCGAATCGAAGCCGCCGGCCATGTCGATGCGCACGCTGGCCACAGCATCGATCAGCGCGCCGGGTAGCCCCGGTCCCTCGGCACCCAGGAACAACGCGTTGCGCCACGCCGGCACGAAATCCGCCAGCCGACACGCCCCCGTCGGGCTCAGCGCCACCGGTACGAAGCCGTGCCGCCCCACCAGCGCGACCGGATCTTCGTCGGGCGTCAGCCTCGCGAACGGCACCAGCAGCGCCGCGCCAACCGACACCCGTATCGCCTTGCGATACAGCGGGTCGCAGCACGTCGCATCCAGCAGGACCGCCGCGATGCCAAAGGCGGCGGCATTGCGAAAGATGCCCCCCATGTTGTCGTGATTGGCTATCCCCATCAGCACCAGGATATCGCCGCCGCGCTCGCCGATATCGGCCAGCAGCGCGTCCGCAGGCAGCGGAGCGACGCGCTCGCCGATCGCCAGGATACCGCGGTGGAGCGGAAATCCGGCGATGGCATCGATCACCGGCTGCGCCGCCACGAACACCGGCACCGCATCCGGCAGCCGCGCGACCAGCGGCGCCAGCGACTCCACCCGTTTGGCCGCGATCAGCAGCGACACCGGCCGGCACTGCGCGCTGCCGACCAGCTTCTCCAGCACCACCCGCCCCTCCGCCACGAACATGCCATCGCGCCCCACCAGATCGCGCTCCCGCACGTCCCGAAACGCCGCGATCCGCGGATCGTCGGGCTCGTCGATGATGATGACAGGCATGGCGCAGCCCTAGCCGGTGTCGTGACGCCGCAGCAACGGCGGTCTTGGTGCTCCGATGACGGATCGATAAAATGGGATGGCAGCGCACGAACGATCCCGATCGTCTGCTATAATGACGCTTTGATCCAGGGGGACTGCATGACGATGAGGGTTTTGTTCTATCTGCCCGTCGTGACTCCGTGGTGGTACGCCCACATCTTGCTGCCGCTCATCAAGAAGATGGCCGTCATCGCCGAGGTGCATGTTCTCGCGCCGGCCTTCTGGCAAAATACCGGCTTGGGAGAAGCACAACTGGTCGCGTCCGTCGATCAGGACAACGTGTTCTGGCATATCGTCGATGATCCATCCCATCCTACACTCCGCACCTACCCGGACCATCCCGACGAACTGATCGCATTCGTTCGCAGCATCGATCCGCACTATACGATTTGCCGCAGCGCCGACTTCGAGAGCCCCTCGCATTTCCCCGGCGAGGTGCGCTTTCTGATGGAAACGGGTGCCCCGCCGATGCCGGGCATCCAAAGTATGCTCATCCTGCAGAAGAATCTGCTCTGCCACGGCGAGATGCAGCCGCTGACCCTGTCCGACCGGCAAGTGATCGACGCGCGCTTTGCCGATGCATGGGCGCGCTGCCGCCACCGGTTCGCCCACCAGGCACCATTCGACCAGCCACGCGATCAGGTCCTGGCAAATTTCGGCCTCGATCCAAATCGCCGGGTGATCGTCCTGCCCCTGGAATATCGGCATGAGGAGAATTTCGTCAGCATGCATGAAAGACGCCGGGACGCAGTCGCTCTGCTGAATGATGTGGCGTCTCGACTGGGTGACGACATGACGCTGGCAGTCACCGATCATCCGTTGAACTACCGATTCATGGACAACACCTTGGTGCATCAGGCCATCGCGTCGTTGGCGCCTAATGTCATGCTGGTTCCCAATCCAGACGGTGACCCGCACACGACGGACCTTCTTGTCAAGAACTCTGACGGTATCATCGTGCAGACTTCCAAGACGGTCTACAGTGCCGCCTTCTTCGACAAACCGATCTTGAGAATGACGGCTTGCAAGACTGCGCCTTGGCTGAACACCTACAGCGACATGGATGACTTCTTCGATCACCTGCGCAGTGGAACCGCCATATGCTCGGACGAGGCCGATCTACGCACGTGGTACGGTCTTCACGTGATGCATGACATCGTCGAGCTCGATGTCTCGGCCGAGGAAGTGATCGACCGGATCGACCGGCCGTTCGCCGTGGAACGGCTCGCGGTCGGGATCGAACGCTTCGAAGGCTTCCTACGCGAACATTTCCTGCCCCCCGTCGCGGACCCACTCCGGTTGGCGTCGTGATGGGAATAGCGTTCTACAGGCTGTTACGAACCTGCGGCGAGTGCAGTGGCCTGTTTGATCATGAGACAGGCGAAGGCGACGATATCAAATCCGGCGAGAGTTTCGGCGCATCGTTCGTAATCTTTCGAGGCAACGTCTTGGCGCTCGCAGCTCCCCGGGTGCATCACGGGCCGCTTACGACGTAAGCCCGACCACCGGCTGAGGTGAGTTGGCGGAGAGGGTGGGATTCGAACCCACGGTGCCCGTGAGGGCACGCCGCATTTCGAGTGCGGTACATTCGACCACTCTGCCACCTCTCCGCGAGGTCGTGTCCGGCAGCGTCAGGCCCTGTATAAGGATCGCGCGCGCAGCCGGTTGGTCCGGCGGCGCGTCTATCGCATGGTCCGATGGATCGCAAGCACGCTTGTGCGGTGCGAAAGACGCATTAGATTGCAACGCATGCCTCGCCACGATCTTCCCGAACCGGATGCCCGCCTCGATCCGCAGGCGCCGCCCATTGCCCATGCGCGCTTCGCGATCGGTGAGGTCGTGCGCCACCGCATGTTCGATTTCCGCGGCGTGATCTTCGATGTCGATCCGGTCTTCGCCAACAGCGACGAATGGTATGACGCGATTCCAGAGGGTATCCGCCCGCGCAAGGACCAGCCGTTCTACCATCTGCTCGCAGAGAACATGGAATCGACCTACGTCGCCTATGTCAGCCAGCAGAATCTGGTGTCCGACGACACCGACGAGCCGGTCGACCATCCCGGCATTCCCGGGTTGTTCAAGGATTATGCCGACGGCCGCTACGAACTGCGCCGCGAACACCGCCACTGACACGGGTCTGCGGGCGCGCCTTCCCGGTTGACAGCGGTTCGAGTCTTGCCTAGCTGGCACCTCTTTCCCGGCAGCATCATGTGCTTTGTCGGGTGACGACCATTTGAAAGAGAATTTGACCATGTTCGCAGTCGTGCGCACGGGCGGCAAGCAGTACCGCGTCGCCGCCGGAGACAAGATCGTCATCGACAGGATCGAAGGCGATGCAGGCGCGTCGGTGACTCTGGGTGACGTTCTGCTCGCGGGCGAAGGGTCCGAGCTCAAGGCGGTCGCCGGTCTGACCGTCGCGGCAGAGATCATCGCGCAAGCGAAGGGCGACAAGGTCATCGTCTTCAAGAAGCGTCGCCGTCACAACTATCGCCGTCGCAACGGCCACCGTCAGCTCCACACGATCCTGAAGATCGTGTCGGTCGGCGGCGAGAGCCAGCAGCAGCAGTCGGGCGACGCCCCGGCCGCGCAGGCGTAATCAGGAGCTATTCGACATGGCACATAAGAAAGCAGGCGGTTCGTCGCGCAACGGTCGTGATTCGGCCGGTCGGCGCCTTGGCGTGAAGAAGTTCGGCGGTCAGGAAGCGATCGCGGGCAACATCCTCGTGCGTCAGCGCGGCACCAAATTCTATCCCGGCGCCGGCGTCGGCATGGGCACCGATCATACGCTCTTCGCGCTGGTCGACGGCCGAGTCGCGTTCAAGCAAGGCAAGCTGGGCCGCAAATTCTGTTTCATCGAACAGATGGCACAAGCCGCCGAATAACGGGCAACCGACCGGGTTGCCCACCAGGGTGACCCGGGTTCCGCATCGGAACCAGCTTCAAAGGGAGACGGGTCGCCCCGGCTCCCTTTTTTTCGTGCTCCCTCCCCTGCGCATTGTCCCCGCCACGTCATCATCGTGGCGCAGGGCGGTGCCGCTTGCGAGAGGAGACGCGTTTCATGTTCGCGCGCACGAAGAGACTGACGCTGCGGCCACCCTGGCCCGAAGACGCCGCCGATCTGGCTTGCGCGATCGCGCACGAAGCCGTCGCGCATATGCTCGCGCGCGTGCCTTACCCGTACACGGTGGACGATGCCCGCGCGTTCACCACGCTGCCGCGCGGCGGCCACGACACGCGTTTCCTGATCCTGGCGCATGACGACGCGACGCCACGCCTGATCGGCGGCATCGGCATCCAGCAGCATGACGGCGAGCACCAGCTCGGCTATTGGCTCACGCCTGCCTCGTGGGGCCGCGGCTATGCCACCGAAGCGGCGCAGGCGGTGGTCGCGATGGCGCGCGACGCGCTGCCCATCGCTGCGCTTCATGCGTGGCATTTCGCCGACAATCCTGCATCCGGCAGGGTGCTGCGCAAGCTGGGCTTCCGGCCGACGGGCGTGACCACGGAGCGCCCGTCGCTCGCGCGCGAAACCTGGGCACCCAGCGTGGCCTATGCGCTCGATCTGGACGCGGAGCGATGCGCAGCGATACCCCTGGCCGCCTGAACAGGCGCCAGCGTAACCGGGGGCATACCGGGCGGCGTGCTCAAGCGAGCGGCGTAAAGCCGGCGGGCCAGCGTCGCCTGCATTACGCCGCCTTGGCCATCACCGCGGCTTCGTAATCGCTTTCGGCCAGCCCGATCAGGGCGCGGTCGTCGTGCTTCCACGGGTGGAAACCGGGCAGGAAATACGCCGCCCACACCCCCGTGATCTTGCGCGCCATGCCCGGATTGCCGAACGCATACCACGCCATCCGCGCCCATGCCTTCGGCCCGGTGATGCCGTCCTGACGCAGCAATTCGGTCATCCCACGCGCCCGGCCGGTGAAGAAGCGCCAGGTGGTGATGAGCATCACGATCGACTTGACGCGCCAGCGCCTGAAGCGCGGCCAATCACGCGTCGCGTTCAGCCAGGTATCGTATGCGACACCCTTGTGCTCGATCTCCTCGGCGGCATGCCACAGCCACAATCCACGCGCCTGCGCGTCGCCGCCGGCCAGATGCTCGGGGTTGGCGATCAGCTCGTGCGCGAGCATCGCGGTGAAATGTTCGAGCGCGGACGTCGCCGCCAGGCTCGCGATCGGCGGCCGGCCCTTGGTCAGCGCCAGCGCCGCGTCAACGTCGCGCTCCAATGGGCGGGTGTCATATCCCTGGTCGGTGACATGCCGGTTGAACGCGACATGCTCGCGCGTGTGGATCACTTCCTGCTTGATGAAGGCGTTGATCTCGGCCCGCAATTTGGGCGGCGTGTCTTCGCGAAACGCCCGCACGCTGTCGACGAAATAGCCCTCACCCTTGGGAAAGGTCACCGACAGCGCGTTATAGAATGCGGTCGCGATCGGATCGTCGGCCAGCCACCAGCGGCGCACCGCGGCATCGCGCCCGAACCGGCGGTCGCGCGGGGTAATCGTCAGATCGGCGGGAGTGGTTGCTTTCGTCACGTAAACCTCCGAAGTGAACGACTGAGCTAGGTATTACTTACAACAGTGTCAACAACCCGCCGGCGCCTTTCTCCCGAGGAATCGCGCGACGCCGCTTTGGATGCGGCCCGCGCGCTGCTGATCGAACATGGCCCGCAGGCCGTCACGCTGAAGGCGGTGGCGGCGCGGATCGGGCGGACGCATGCCAACGTCCTGCACCATTTCGGCTCGGCGGCGGGGCTGCAGAAGGCGCTGATCGCAAGCATGGCGGACACGGTCGTCGGGCAGATCGCCGAGGCGGCACTGCGCGCGCGCGCCGGCGACCAGAACCCGGACGAGGTCGTCGCGATGACGTTCGACGCGTTCGGCGAGGGTGGCGCAGGTGCGCTGGCCAGCTGGATGATCCTGTCGGGCAACGAGGACGCGCTTGATCCCATCCTGGAGGCGATCCACAACCTGGTCGATCGCCTCGCCGACGGCCACAGCGAAGCCGCGCTGCCGCTTCACGAGGAGACGCTGCAACTCGTCCTGATGGCGCTGGGCGACGCGCTGCTCGGCGGGCCGATGGCCAAGGCACTGGCCCTGCCCCGCGACAAGGCGCGCGAACTGGCGACGCGGGCGCTGGTGGCGTCGCGGCGGGGGGATGCGGGGTGATGGCGGGGGCTTGGGGGTGAGGTGGTGGTGAACGATCACCCGTGTCCCCACCCCGTGCCTGACCCGGGGTTCCGCTTTTTACTTCCCAGCGTGACCTCCGGTGATGGTGGAAAGCGGACGTTCGGCAGAAGCTTGCATTCGCGCCCTCAGGTGCTCAAGAAGCAGCCTGCGGTGACCACGTCGCCTCCGCTCCCTGCTAGATGCACCGCTCCCGTATGACCATTTGGCAGCTCTTGGACGAGGTGACCGGGCGATAACTCGATAGCATGAACAGTGAGCGATACTTCAATCACATTTGACGGTGCAGGGGGCCGTACATCGTTTAATATGTCACCCACTGTCTGGACGGTATCGTACTTCAATAGGAACCGGTCTCCCGCACAGACCTTAACTTGGTTGTTAGGGACGCCGAGTGCCACTAGCGTTCTGGGGTCCGGCGTTCTTACCTCCCGAACATAGAGTTGCTTTGTCGCGTTCCTCACCATCGTCCCTTCGGTTCCACACGTTCAGACCGCTTCAATAGCAGGTTGCGAGAGGCGCGGAACGTCTGCACTTGGGCGAAAGCCGACACGCGCCCCCTGTCCTACAGTCCAGCATCCATGCAAAGCTCTGCGACTCGGCACCCTTGGGTGCCCGCTCTTTCTCGCTCGTGCAGACCGGCTCATCGCGATTTCATGCGCGACGATGCGTGGCACCTTTGGCAACATCCGCGAGTGTCGGAGGCGACGACGCAAAGAATACCATGCTGTAGGATGCGACGTTCCAGTGACCTTTCGCCAGCACCCACCAGGCGTTCCATCCACGCCGCGGCAAAGCCGCGTCGTCGGTCGCGGCGGGCCGCGCCGGCCGGGCGCGCTGCCGGGTCGCTTTAACGAAGCTAAAGCGTTAAGCAGCGCGCTATGCATTTTCTCGATCAAGCCAAGATTTTCGTGCGTTCCGGCTCCGGCGGTCCCGGTGCGGTCAGCTTTCGGCGCGAAAAGTTCATCGAATATGGCGGCCCCGACGGCGGCAACGGCGGCAAGGGCGGCGACATCATCTTCGAAGCGGTCGCCGGGCTGAACACCCTCATCGACTTTCGCTACACCCAGCATTTTCGCGCGCCGCGCGGCAGCGGCGGATCGGGATCGAACCGCACCGGCGGCGGCGGCGACGATCTGGTCATCCGCGTCCCCGTCGGCACCCAGGTGCTGAGCGAGGACAAGGAGGAAGTGCTGCTCGACTTCACTCAGGCAGGCCAGCGCGAGATCTTCATGCGCGGCGGCGACGGTGGCCGCGGCAATGCCAGCTACAAGACCTCGACCAACCGCGCGCCGCGTCAGCACGGCTCCGGTTGGCCCTATGAGGAAGCATGGGTCTGGCTGCGGCTGAAGCTGCTCGCCGATGCCGGGCTGGTCGGCTTGCCCAATGCCGGCAAATCCACCTTCATCAACGCGGTCACCAATGCGCAGGCCAAGGTCGGCGAATATGCCTTCACTACCACTCGCCCCCAACTCGGCGTGGTGCGCCACAAGGGCCGCGAATTCGTCGTCGCGGACATCCCCGGCCTGATCGAGGGCGCTGCCGAAGGGGCAGGCATCGGCGACCGGTTCCTGGGCCATATCGAACGCTGCCGCGTTCTGCTCCACCTGGTCGATGCGCAGGATGCCGACGTGGCGGAAAGCTACCGCATCGTCCGCGAGGAACTCGAAGCGTACGGCGCCGGCCTGTCTGAAAAGCCGCAGGTGCTGGCCCTGAATAAGATCGACACGCTGGACGACGAACTGATCGAAGCGCTGGTCGCCGAACTGGAAGACGCCAGTGGCGCGCAGGTGCTGCCGATCTCGGGTGCCAGCGGCGTCGGCCTCGACTGGGCGCTGGACCAATTGCTGGAAGCGATCGGCCCCGAAGCCGTGCGCGTCGGCGACGACGACGAAGGCGAGGACACAGTGGAATGGTCCCCGGTGTGAACGCTTGGCGCACGCCTGCGTGCGTGATAGCTTCGCTGCATGCGCGCTGACCCGGCCTATCGTAAGATCACCGCGGAAGAATTCCTGGCGATGGATTTCGCCACCGATCGCCGCTTCGAACTCGACGA
Source organism: Sphingomonas sp. (assembly GCA_035714425.1). GTDB lineage: Bacteria > Pseudomonadota > Alphaproteobacteria > Sphingomonadales > Sphingomonadaceae > Sphingomonas. Next base: position 1,195 of record DASTLZ010000170.1, on the reverse strand, counting down.
TGGCGTGATCGTGATGATGGCGGGCGGCACCGAAGCCCACGCCTGGGTTCAGGGCAATGTCTTCGCCTGGCTGCGTCAAGCGCTGCGCGGCTCGGGGTGCCGGCCTTACGGGCCGGACATGGCGCTCAGGATCAACGACACCGATGTCCGCTATCCCGATATCAGCATCTATTGCGGTCGATCGCCGTCGGACGACCAGAAGGCCGTGCGTGCGTTGACTGATCCCGCTGTAGTGATCGAAATTCTGTCGCCCAGCACGACGACCCTGGATCAGGGCACGAAGCTCGACCTCTACAAGTCGCTGCCCAGCATCCGGACGATCGCGTTCGTCGATCCCGCGACGGCGATGACGCGCACCGTCGAGCGCACTTCGTCCACGGCGTGGCTGGATCAGATATTCTCGGCGACCCGCGGAATCGTCATTCCCACGCTGGGCATCGCCATACCGCATGACGAAATCTTCGCCCGCGATTGAGCCGGCGGGGTTGCGCGAGTAGGCTGGGGCAGTGTTGTTCGCTCCTGCCACCTGCGCGCGCCTGATCGTCAAGGTCGGATCCGCGCTGCTCGTCGATCCGGATGGAGAGGTGCGCAGCGAGTGGCTGGCCGGGCTGGTCGCCGACGTGGCCGAGCGCGTGGGTCAGGGTCAGCAGGTCGCGATCGTGTCGTCGGGCGCCATCGCGCTGGGCGCGCGGCGACTGAAGCTGGCCAAGGGCGGCCGCGCCAGCCTTGAGGATGCGCAGGCCGCCGCCGCCACCGGCCAGATCGCCTTGTGCCGGGTCTGGTCGGAACTGCTCGGCGCGCGCGGGCTGCCCGCGGCGCAGATGCTGGTGACGCTGGACGATCTGGAGGATCGCCGCCGCTATCTGAACGCTGCCGCCACGCTGGGGCGGCTGCTCGGGCTGGGCGTGGTGCCGGTCATCAACGAGAATGACAGCGTGGCGACCGCGGAAATCCGCTTCGGCGACAACGATCGCCTTGCCGCGCGGGTGGCGCAGGGGGCAGGCGCGCAGGGCGTGATCCTGCTGTCCGACGTCGACGGCCTCTACGATGCCGATCCGCACCGCAACCCCGATGCGCGGCACGTGCCCCGCGTCGAGCGGATCGATACCGTCGCCGGCATGGCCGACGCCTCGTCCGCGTCGGGGATGGGATCGGGGGGCATGGTGTCGAAGATCGCCGCCGCGCGGATCGCGAC
>DASTLZ010000169.1:0-5736 GCA_035714425.1 Sphingomonas sp. | reverse complement strand
TGTAGCTTACCAGTTTTAGAGTCGGAGATTTTAGGGCTGCGCAGGATATAGTGAGGAGGTAAGTGGTTCGCATGAGCGAGAGCCTTGGTCGAACTTATACCTCGAGTGCGGACCGGTGCGTTGCCCTTGAGCGGACAGATTCAGACTGATGGCTCCCGAGAGGCGAATCCGCCATTTCGCGGCACTCGCAGGGGACTCCTGCATTGCGTTCCGACCCCCAGGGGTCCGGCGGACGAGCGGGCCGGCACCGCGAAACGCGCCTCGGCGCGTCTGGCGACATCTTCTCACCCCACCGGCGCGACGTCGACCGAGACGTCCATCGCTTGCGCGCCGGAACCCAGCACCACGCCGTCGACCGGCGCGATCTCCGCATAGTCGCGGCCGACGGCGACGACGATATGGTCGCCCGCCATCCAGATGCCGTTGGTCGGGTCCAGCCCGACCCAGCCCTGGTCCGGCCCGCACCACAACAGCACCCAGGCGTGGGTGGCGTCCGCCCCCACCAGCCGCGCTTCGCCTGGCGGCGGGATGGTGCGGATGTAGCCGGAGGCATAGGCCGCGGGCAGGCCGGCCGCACGCAGCCCGGTAATCATGATCTGCGCGAAATCCTGGCACACGCCGGTGCGTTGCGTGAACGCGTCGTGCGGCGGCGTATCGACCAGCGTCGCGGTCGCGTCGAAGGTGAATTCGTCCTGGATGCGCCGCGCCAGCGCGATGCCGGCATCCAGCACGCGCGCATCCGGCGCCAGATCGGCGGCACACCACTCGGCGATATCGCGGTCGAGCGGGATCAGCGGCGAGGGGAACAGGTAACTCGCCGGCCCCGCGGCCGAAAGGTCGCGGCTGGCGCGCGCCATCGCGGCGACCTCGCTCAGGGTGGGGTCGTCCGGGCGTGGCACCGGCACCAGCCGGTCGACGATCACATGCGCGCGGCTTTCGATCGTCAGCGTGCGCACCGGCTGATCCACCACCAGCCGCGTGACGTTGGCCAGCCCGGCTTCGGCGCGGGCGGGGGTGGTGCGGCCGACCGGTTCGACATCCAGCGCATAGTGCGTCAGCCGCTGCCCAGGCCAGTCGATCGGCTTCAGCCGCAGGTTGCAGCGCGCGAACTTCACCTGCGCGCCGTAATCGAAGCGGGTGAGGTGGCGGATGTCATAGGTCATCGGCCGGAACAGCAGGTCTTCGTCCGACATTGTTGCAATCTCGGGTGCGCTCATGCCAGCGTCAACCCCGGCGCGCGCAGGGGTTCTGCCCCTTGCAGGAAATATCGCCGCGCGATGGCATCGGACAGGCTGCCCAGCCGCGTCTCGACATCGCCGAGCAGATCGGCGTCCAGCGTGCGCGCCGCTGCGGTCGCGACCCGTGCGGCCAATGCCGTCGCCTGTGCCTGCTGCGCCTCCTCCATGCCGTCGTCGCCCAGCTGGGGCAGGGCCGCCAGATGTTCCAGGATGCGCTCCATCTGGAATGCCAGCGCGCGCGGATTGCCGGGATCGAGCGCGACCAGATCGACGACGGGGACGCGCGCGATGCCGGTCGGATAACGCTGGCGATAGCTGATCTGGCTGTTCGCCAAGTCGAGCAGCGTCGACAGATCGTCCCCCGATGCGCCGGGCATCCCGAACACGCGCACCGTGCGCGCGATGCCGATCGCGCGTTCGATACGCCGGCCCACGTCCAGGAACCGCCACGACGCGGTGCGCACCATATGCTCCGCCGACAGGCCCAGGATCGCGGCATAGCGGCGCTGGAGCGATCCGGCGCGGTCCAGCATCCCGCTATGCCGCGGAAACGGCGCGTCCAGCAGGCGCGTCAGGTCCGCCGACAGCCGGTCGCGCGATCCGTCGCCGATGCAGCGCGCGTGATGGTTGATGGCGGCGACCGATTGCCACGCCTCGTCCTCCATCGCGGTGCGCGCCAGCGCGGTCAGGTCGGCGCGGCGCAGCGAGGGCGGGTGCGGCGCCGCGCCCGATCCGACGATCAGCCCGACGAGCCGTCCGACGGTTTCCTGCGCCAAAGCCGCGCCGCCATCGACGTCGATCGAATTGCCCAGCATCACCCGGATCGCGCCCAGCAACGCCTCGCCACGCTCCAGATACCGGCCAAGCCAATAGAAATTGTCGGCGACGCGGCTGGGCAGGGTGCCGGGGTTGCGCCGCACCGCCAGCGAATCGTTGGTCTGGAGCAGGGAGACCGGCGCCACCGCTTCGGCGCCGTGGATGCACACGTCGGCGGACCAGCTGCCTTCGCCCATCACCGCCGCGCGCGGATCGGGATGCTCGCCGATCCGCGCGAAGCCGCCGGGCAGGACGGTCCAGCGCCCGTCGCCATCGCGCGCGGCGAACACGCGCAGGGTGAACGGGCGTGCGACCAGCACATCGTCCGCGACGACGGGCATGGTCGACAGGTGCACCACTTCCTGCCCGACATAATCCTGCGGCCGCCGGGTCATGTCGTCCAGCAGGGCGGCACGCGCCTGCGCCGACAGATCGGCGCCCGGCACCGCGCGTCCGTCGGGCAGGCCCAGCGGCGCGGCGCTGAACGCCGGGCCGATAATCATCGACGCCAGGTCTTCCTCCACCCGCGCGCGCTCATGCGGCTGGCCGCACCACCAGGTCGCGATCGTCGGTATGTGCAGATCCTCGCCGGTCAGCCGCTTGGCCAGACCGGGCAGGAAGGCGGAGAACGCCGGGGATTCCAGCACGCCCGCGCCGGGCGCATTGGCCAGCACGACATTGCCCTTGGCATAAGCGTCGATCATGCCCGGCACGCCGATCTGCGAATGGCTGTCGAACGCCAGCGGATCGAGCATCCGCGGATCGACCCGCCGCCACAGCGCGTCGACGCGTTTCAACCCGGCGATGGTGCGGACATACATCTTGTCCTCCAGCGCCGCCAGATCGGCACCTTCGACCAGCAACAGGCCCAGATAGCGCGCCAGATGCGCCTGTTCCGGATAACTGGGATTGTAGCGTCCCGGCGTCAGCAGGCCGATGCGCGGGTCGGCGCGCTGGCATGCCGCGGCCAGCCCGGCGCGCACCGCGGCGAAGAACGGCGCATGCCGCTGCACGTTCAGCCGCGCCTGCAATCCGCCCAACGTGCGGCTGAGCGCCAGCCGGTTTTCCAGGGCATAGCCCGCGCCGGCAGGCGCGCGCAGGTGATCGGCCAGCACCCGCCATTCGCCGGTCGGGCCGCGGCCCAGGTCCATCGCGATGAAATGCAGATGGTGCCCGCCCGGCGGCGCGAGCCCGACCATCGGCCGCAGGAACAGCGGGCTGCCGGTGACGAGCGCGGCGGGGATCAGCCCGCGCTCCACCAGCCGCGCGTCGCCGTACAGATCGGCGATCACCGTCTCCATCAATTCCGCGCGCTGCACGATGCCGCGGACCAGCCCCTTCCATTCGTCCGATTCGATCAGCAGCGGGACGGGCGACACCGGCCACGGCCGCGTATCCGCTTCGCCGACGATGCGAAAACCGGTGCCGATGTCGGCGGCATGGCGCTGCACCCGTTCGCGCGCATGGCCCAGGTCGTCGGACGCGACGGAGGCCAGCTCCTCGAACATCGCCGGCCATGCAGGGTCGTCGCTGTCGCACAGCACATCGCCCGAACATTGCCGGGCGCCGTAATCGGCGATCCAGCGGCTGGCATGCAGATGTGCATCGAACAGCGGCGCGGCTATCGGCCCGGTCTGCGTCGCCATTGTCCGGCCCCCTGGTTTTCGTCAGGCACGTACGCTCTACATTTCCATGCTGCGATGCAATGGGCAATGTCGCCGACATCGCCTTTGCGAAACGCGCTGTTTCGCGCGTCTTTCCGAACAGCCTCTTACACGTCCGGCAGCACCTGATCCGCCACGCCCCATCCCGACAGCGCGCGCGAATTGGCGCGCGCGATCAATTCGTCGCCGTCGCGGATGGTCCAGCGGGCGGCGGTGTCGATGTCGCGCAGCTCGGTCCACGTCACGGGTGCAGCAACCGGTGCATTGGCCCGCGCGCGCGCCGAATAGGGCATGATCGCGGTCGCGCCGCGCTGGTTGCGCAGCCAGTCGATGAAGATGCGGCCCTTGCGCTTGGCCTTGGACATCACCGCGACGAAGCGGTCGGGATCGGCCTGCGCCATCGCCTGCGCAAAGCGATCGGCGAAATTCTTGACCGCGGGCCATTCGGCGTCGGGTTTCAACGGCACGACGACATGGACGCCCTTGCCCCCCGACAGCATGGGAAAGCTGACCAGCCCCAATTCGGCCAATTGCCCTTTGAGATACTCCGCGGCTTTCTTGGTTTCCTCGAAATCCAGCCCCTCGTCGGGGTCGAGGTCGAACACCATGCGATCCGGCTTCTCCAGCGCGGCGACCGACGATCCCCAGCCGTGGAATTCGATCGATCCCATCTGCACGCACGCCACCAGCCCTTCGGTGTCCGCCACGTACAGATAGGGTTCGACCGATCCGTCCTTCTCGCGCACGTCGACGTGGTGCACCGCATCGCCGAAGCTGCCGGCGTCATGCTTCTGGAAGAAGCACGCGCGCGCCCGGCCTTGCGGGCAGCGGACCAGGCTGACCGGGCGGTTCGCGGTCCACGGCAGGATCAGCGGCGCGACCTGGACGACGTAATCGGCGAGATCGCCCTTGGTCAGGTCGCTTTCGGGAAAGATCACCCGCTCGCGGCTCGATACCTTGGCTTCGATCTTCGGCGTCGGCGCGACGGGTTGCGGCGCTTCGGCCACCACGTCCGCCGCCGCCTTGTCGGCGCGCAAGCCGATGAAGCTCGAATGGCGCAGCACGCCATCGGGCGTGACTTCGGCGAAGGCGACTTCGGCGACCAGTTCGGGCTTCACCCAATGCGCGCCCCGTACCGCCGCGCGCGGCGCCTCGACGGTCGCGGTCTTGCGTTCCAGCTTGGCCAGCCGCTGCGCCAGATCGTCCATCGTCGCATGGTCGAACCCGGTGCCGACCTTGCCTGCATAGCGCAGCCGCCCATCCTCATGCACGCCCAGCAGCAACGAACGCAGCCCGCGCGATTTCTCCGACGCCATCCAGCCGACGATGACGAATTCCTGCCGCTGGATGCACTTCGTCTTCAGCCAGTCCTTGCTGCGCTTGCCCGAATAGGGCGCATCGGCGCGCTTCGACACCACGCCCTCCAGCCCCTCGCGGCACATCGTCGCGAACAGCGCTTCGCCCGCGCCGACGACGTGTTCGGCGAACCGGATGCGCGGGCCATCGCCGATCAGCGGACGCAGCCGTTCCTTGCGCTGGACGTTGGGCAGCGCCTTCAGGTCCTCGCCGTTCAGTTCGAGCAGGTCGAACGCGAACAGGATCATGTCGCCACCGCCGGCAATCGCATTCTTCAGCGTGGAAAAATCCGGCTTTCCATCCTTGAACGCGACGATTTCGCCATCGATCAGCGCGTTTTCCACAGGAAGCGCCGCCGCGGCGTCGGCGATCGCGGAAAATTTGTCCGTCCAGTCCAGGCCGCTGCGCGTGAACACCTTCGCCTTGCCGCCGCCGACCGACACGAGCGCGCGGTAGCCATCGTACTTCACTTCGTGCATCCACGCATTGCCCGGCGGCACCGCATCGACCAAAGTGCACAGCTGAGGGTCGCGGAAAGGCGGGGGGGTCCTGCTGCGTTTTGTGGCCTTGCGCTTCGGCGCGGGCTTGCCCTCCGCGATTTCCGCCATCGTCCGCCCCGTCGCGACACTCGTCAGCCCCTCGTCGACCAGCGTGTCGGTGCC
>DASTLZ010000168.1:0-2654 GCA_035714425.1 Sphingomonas sp. | reverse complement strand
CGGCGTGTCGGTGCCGAGGGTGAAGCCAAGGTCCTTCAGCCCGCCGTGCAGCCGCCGGCTGTTAGTCCACAGGTGCGCGCGCTTGTCGGCAGCGCCGCGGAGCAGGTCGATCGAGGTAGCGGCGGTCGCAACCACGCTCGGCGGCAGCGATGCGGTGAAGATATAAGGGCGGCAGGCGAGGCGGATCGCTTCGAACTTGGGATGGTTCGACACGCAGAAGCCGCCGACCGTGCCGACCGATTTCGAGAACGTGCCGATGACGAAATCGACATCGTCGGCCAGCCCGTGCGCTTCGTACACGCCGCGGCCGTTGGGGCCGTAGAAGCCCATCGAATGGGCTTCGTCGCTGAGCACCATGCAGCCGTGCTTTTTGGCGACGGCGACCATCTCCTTCAATGGCGCGACATCGCCGAGCATCGAATAGACGCCTTCGAGCACAACCAGCTTGGCCGGTTCCCTGGGCAGGCGGCCGAGCCGCTTGTCGAGATCCTCGACCGAATTGTGGCGGAAGCGCACGACCTCCGCATGGCCCTGCTGACAGCCGTCGTAGATCGAGGCGTGGCTGTCGGCATCCAGGATGACGTATTCGCCCTTGCCGGCCAGCGTCGAGATCATCCCCAGATTGGCCATGTAGCCGGTCGAGAACACGATCGCGCCGCTGACGTCGTAAAATTCGCGCAGCGCCTGTTCCACGTCCATATGGTCGCGGAAGGTGCCGTTGAGCATGCGGCTGCCGTTGGTGCCCGATCCGTATGCGTCCAGCGCGGCCTTGCCCGCGGCGATCACGTCCGGGTCGAACGTCATCCCCATGTAATTGTACGTGCCGAGCAGGATCGTCTCGCGCCCCGCGATCACCGCCTGCGTCGGCGACAGCACTTTGTCCATCACGATGGCGAAGGGATCGGTGACGCCGGTGTCGATCAGCGCCTGGCGTTCGGCGATCAGCGCATCGAACTTGCTCATCAGGTCGCGCGCGGGCGCGACGGCGGGCGGATCGAGATCGAGCGTCTCGGACTGGAAGCCGGTTTCGGTCATATCATCCCTTCAGCTTTGCCACCGCGTCGACCAACTGGCCGACCGTCTCGATTTCCGCCTGCATGTTCATCGTGATGATGATGTCGAATTCGTCCTCGATCGCGGCGACGAAATCCATCACGGTCAGGCTGTCCCATTCCAGATCGCGCTGGAACGTGGTCGCCTCGCTGAGCAACGCGCCCTTCTTGTTGAAGGGTTCGATCTGCGCCGCGATGGTGTCGAAAATGGCCTGGCGGTCGCTCATGATGGACTCCTTGCCCCGGAATTGCGGCATTCGCGCGACGCTATACCATCCGGTGCGCGCGATACCATGCCGCGGTGGCGGCGAGCCCTTCGCGAGTGCGGGTCTGCGGCTTCCACAGGGCCACCGGCGGGCGGCGGGCCGGGTTGGCCGTCCAATCGTCGTGGCACAGATAGCCGACGCGGTCGCGGGTGAGCTTTGCCTTGTCGCCGCGCACGGCCTGATCGATCATCGCCGCCAGCGTCAGCACGGGGCGGGGCAGGTGGATGGGCACCACCTTATGCTCCACCGCCGCGCCGATCGCGTGGGCCAGTTCGGCGTGGGTCATGCCGCCGCTGCCGTCGTCGACTTCGTAGATCGTCCTCTCCCCCGCGCCGCCGGCGAACAGCAGGAGCAGCGCGGCGAGATCGTCGACTGCGATCAGCGACACGCGCCCGCGCGGCGGCAGCAGGGCGAAACCCTTGCTGGCCATGCGGAACAGATCGAGCAATTCGGTGTCGCCCGGGCCGTAGATGCCGGTGGGGCGGACGATCGTCCAGTCCAGGCCGCTGGCCTCCACCAGCTTCTCGCCCTCGCGCTTCGACCAGCCGTAGTTCGACAGCTGCGGCTCGCGCGCGGACAGGGACGAGACGTGGACGAAGCGGCGGACCTTGGCCGCCTTTGCCGCGGCGATCATCGTGCGGGTACCGTCGACGTTGCCTGCGACGAAGCCGTCGCGGTCGGCATTCACCACCCCGGCGATGTGGACCACCACGTCGGTGCCCTGGGCCAGCGCGCCGGGATTGGCGAGGTCGCCCCTGATCCAGGTCAGGTGCTGCTTGTCCTGCTGCGGGCGGCGGGTGAGGGCGCGGACGTGATGGCCCATCGCGACCGCGCGCGCCAGGAACGCGCGGCCGACGAAGCCGGTCGCGCCGGTCACCGCCAGCCGGATCGGGGCGCCGCCCCACGTCGGCAGCGGCTTGGGCGCGTGGCCATCGACGCTCACAGCAGTGCCAGATGGCTGCGATGGACCAGAGCGGCGCGTGGGGCATAGCCCAGGATCGCTTCATGTTCCTCGCTGCGCCGGCCGAGCAGGCGCGCGGCGTCGCCCGCATCATATTCCGCCAGCCCGCGCGCGACGGTGCCGGCGGGGCCTTCGACCGTCACCAGATCGCCGCGCGCGAAGCCGCCCTCGACCGCGGTCGCCCCGGCGGCGAGCAGGCTGCCGCCGCCGATCACCGCGCGCGCGGCCCCGGCGTCTATGCGGATGCAGCCGCGCGCGGTCAGCCCGCCGGCCAGCCACGCCTTGCGCGCCGGCGCGGTCTTCTCCGCGACGAACAGCGTGTGGCGGGCAGGGGTGGACAGCGGGCGATCGATCCGCCCGGATGCGATCGCCAGA
>DASTLZ010000167.1:0-12385 GCA_035714425.1 Sphingomonas sp. | reverse complement strand
CGAGATCGCGCAGGCGGCGCAGCGTCTTCAGCAGCATGTCGTTGTCGCGCTGGTGGAGCCCGATCGAGGGTTCGTCGAGGACGTAGAGCACGCCCGACAGGCCGCTGCCGATCTGCGAGGCGAGGCGGATGCGCTGCGATTCGCCGCCCGACAGCGTGCCGCTGGTGCGGTCGAGGTTGAGATAGTCGAGCCCGACATTGTTGAGGAAGCCGAGCCGCTCGACGATCTCCTTCAGGATGCGTTCGGCGATCGCTTTCTGCTGGTCGCCCAGATGGTTGGGCATGTCGACAAAGAAGGCGAGCGCATCGACGACGGACAGGCGGGTGGCGTGGCTGATATCCTGCCGCGCGATCTTCACCGCCAGCGCCTCGGGCTTCAGGCGCGCGCCGTGGCAAGTCTCGCACGGTTTAGCCGATTGATATTTCGACAATTCCTCTCGCATCCATGCGCTTTCGGTTTGCAGAAAGCGCCGATCGAGGTTGCCGACGACGCCTTCGAACGGCTTGTGGACGTCGTATTTCTTCTTGCCGTCGATGAACGTCAGCGTGACCGGCTTACCCTTCGACCCGTGCAGGATCAGCTGCTGCACCGCGTCTGGCAGATCGGACCAGGGGGTATCGAGCGAAAACGCGAATTCGCGCGCCAGGCTGCCCAGCACCTGCATGTAATAAGGCGATGGCGGGTTGGACTTCGCCCACGGAACGACCGCACCTTTCTTGATCGACAGCGCGTGGTTGGGGACGACGAGATCGTCGTCGAAGATCAGTTTCTCGCCGAGCCCGTCGCAGGCCGGACACGCGCCCTGTGGCGCGTTGAAGCTGAACAACCGGGGCTCGATCTCGGAGATGGTGAAGCCGCTGATCGGGCACGCGAACTTTTCACTGAACACGATGCGGCCCGGGGGCGCATTGTCGCCCAGGACCGCCGATTTGGGGGTCGCCACGTCGACCGGATCGGCGGGGTCGATATAGGCGAGGCCATCGGCGAGTTTCAGCGCGGTTTCGAAACTGTCGGCCAGCCGCGTCGCGATATCGCCGCGCACGACCAGGCGATCGACGACCACTTCGATGTCGTGTTTGAACTTCTTGTCGAGCGCAGGCGCTTCTTCGATGTCATGGACTTCGCCGTCGATGCGCACGCGGGTGAAGCCGGCGCGCTGCCATTCCGCCAGCTCCTTGCGATATTCGCCCTTGCGACCGCGCACGACGGGCGCGAGCAACAGCAGGCGCGTGCCTTCGGGCAGGGCGAGCACACGATCGACCATCTGGCTGACGGTCTGCGCCGCGATCGGCTCGCCCGTCGCAGGCGAATAGGGGATGCCGACGCGCGCCCACAGCAGCCGCATGTAATCGTAGATTTCGGTGACGGTCGCGACGGTGGAGCGCGGATTGCGGCTCGTCGTCTTCTGCTCGATCGAGATCGCCGGCGACAGCCCCTCGATATGATCGACGTCGGGCTTTTGCATTAGCTCCAGGAACTGGCGCGCATACGCGCTGAGCGATTCGACATAGCGGCGTTGCCCCTCGGCATAGATGGTGTCGAACGCCAGGCTCGATTTGCCGCTGCCCGACAGGCCGGTGATGACCGTCAGGGTATCGCGGGGGATGTCGACATCGACGTCCTTGAGATTGTGTTCGCGCGCGCCGCGCACGGAGATCTTGGTGAGCATGAGGGGACGTGTTCCAGATTTGTTCGCGCGGGGCAAGCGCGGGCGTGGCCGCCAAATGGACCGTGCGGGCGAAATATCCAAGTGCGGGGTTGGCGCAGGGCGTTCGTGTATTATATCTCTACTACACGAGGATCGCAGGAGGCGGGTTTGGGCAAGAAGAAGGACAAAAGGCGTGAGCGCGAGCAGGCGCATGATGCCGGCCACTCGGCAGACTCCGGCCACACGATCCCGCCGCAGATCGCCGGGGTGGCAGCGATGGTGATGGGCCAATTGTCCTCGCCCGCCGGCCGCCAGATGGTCGCCGCCGGCCTGCGCGCCGCCGCCAGCGCGATCGGCGGCGACACCGCGCGCGCGCCTGTGCCGCCCATTCCGCCCGTCCCGCCCGCGCCCGGCGAAGCGAAGGCGGCCGAGGGTACGGGCGCTTCGATCAACGTGCCGCCGGAAGCGGCGCGAGTGATCGGGATGGCAGCGTCTGCCCTGGAGCGGTTCGCGCAGAATATGGCGCGGCCGAAAGGGTAAGATCGGGAGGCTGTTCTGGCTGTTCCCCAACCCCGCTCCACCCCGGCGGAGGCCGGGGCCCAGGTGGAGAGGTTTTCGAGAGAAAGCGCGAGTGTTGCCCAACTGGGCCCCGGCCTTCGCCGGGGTGGTAAGAAGGGGAGTAATGCAGAATTTCAACCTACCGCCGCTTCCCCTGGTGGCGGATGTTCGCCGGCCTGCCCCTGCGCTTCAGCACGCGCGGGGGGGATGAGCCTGGCGCGGCGCCTTTGCCGCCGGGCAGTTCGAAGCGCAGCGCGCCCGACACCGGGTTGGCGTCCGCGAGGCGCAGTTTCAGGCGCTGGCCTAGCGTATATTGCTCGCCGCTGGCTTCGCCGGTGAGGGTGCGGGCGGCTTCGTCGAAGCGGTAATATTCGCCGCCCAGGTCGCGGACCGGCATCAGGCCGTCGCCGCCAATCCCCTCCACCGTGGCGAAGAAGCCGAAATTGGTGATGCCGGTGATCCGCGCGTCGATTGTCTCGCCGATCCGTTCGGACAAGAAGGCGGCGACGTAACGATCGGTGGTATCCCGCTCGGCCTCCATCGCGCGGCGTTCCAGCCGGCTTATCGCCTCGCCCACGCGCTCCATCTCCGCTGAATCGGGCGTCGCGCCGCCCGGCCCCAGCGCATAGGCACCGACCAGCGCGCGGTGGACGACCAGATCGGCGTAGCGGCGGATGGGCGACGTGAAATGCGCGTAACTGCCCAGCGCCAGGCCGAAATGGCCGTGGTTCATCGGACCGTAATAGGCTTGGGTCTGGGTGCGCAGCACCTGTTCCATCACCTGCGGTCGGAAATCGGCGTCGGCGATGCGGTCGAGAACGTGGTTGAAGGTCGCCGGCCGCACCACCTGACCCAGCGCGAAGGGGACATCGAACGTCTCCAGATAATCCTTGAGCGCGACCAGTTTCTCGCGGCTGGGCGGTTCGTGATCGCGGTACATCACCGGCGCCTTCTTCGCCTCCAGCGCTTTCGCGGCGGCAACGTTGGCGGCGATCATGTAATCCTCGATCAGGCGCATCGAATCGAGCCGTTCGCGCGGCGCGACCGACAGGATGCGGCCCGTGTCGTCGAGCACGACGCGGCGCTCGGGCAGATCGAGGTCGAGCGGCTGGCGCGCATCGCGGGCCTTCGCCAGCGCGCGCCAGCAGGCCCAGAGGGATTGCAAACTCTGCCCACTCTCCCCTGCGAAATCGGCATCCGCAATGGCCTGCGCGTCCTCATACGCGATGTTCGCGGCGATGCGCACCAGCGCGCGAGTGAAGCGCCAACCGACCAGGACGCCGGACGGACTCACCTGAAGATGGCAGGCAAGCGCCGCGCGATCTTCGTCTTCTTTGAGCGAACAGACGTCGGCGGACAGGATTTCCGGGAGCATCGGCACGACGCGATCGGGGAAATACACCGAATTGCCGCGCGCGCGGGCCTCGCGATCCAGCTGCGAGCCGGGGCGGACATAGAAGCTGACGTCCGCGATGGCGACGATCGCCTGCCAGCCGCCGGCGTTCGAAGGATCGTCGTCGGGCGCGGCCCAGACCGCATCGTCGTGGTCGCGCGCGTCGGCGGGGTCGATCGCGACGATCGGCAGATGACGCAGGTCCTCCCGCCCCTCCCCCGATGGCCGCTTGGCGACCGCGGTGGCTTCCTCCAGCGTTTCGGCGGCGAAGACGTCGGGGATGCCCAATTTGTGGATCGCGATCAGCGAAAAACTGCGCGGGGCAAAGGGATCGCCCAGCCGCTGGACGACGCGCGCGGTGATCCGCGGCGGGCGCCCGGCTTTCTCCGCCAGTACCAGATCGCCGGGCTGCGCATCGCCGGCGTCGGACACCTGGACGTCGCGGCGGTCCTTCTTGTCGACGGAAGTGAGCCACAGCCGCCCGGCCTCTTCGCGCAGCACGCCCAGCATCTGTTCGGACGCGGGCGCCAGCACCTTCATGGGATGCGCGATCCAGCCCGTGCCGGCTTCCTCCGTCCGCGCCAGCACGCGCATGCCGACGCCCAGCTCGCCGCGCTTGCGTTCGCGCACGCGCAGCCGCGGCGGCGGGGTTTCCGCTTCCCAGCGTTCGGGCACCGCCCAGACGTTGCCGCCATCGTCGACGTCGGCGACGCGCAGTACGGTGACCTTCGGCACGCCGCCCATCTTGTGGAAAGCGCGGCCGGGGGCGGAATCGATCAAGCCTTCGTCGGCCATGTCCTTCAGCAACGCCTTCAGCGCGATCTTGTCCTGCGCGTGCAGGCCGAAGGCGCGCGCGATCTCCCGCTTGCCCGCGGGGACATCGCAATTCGCGATGAAATCAAGGATCTGTTCGCGGCCGGGAAGACCGGGTGGGGGTTTACGCATCGTCAGGGAGATAGGGTTTCGTCACGCCGACGTCACCCGCTATGACGCTGAGCCATGACAACGGGCATTTACGATCTGCTGATCGCCGGCGGCGGGATCAACGGGTGCGCCATCGCGCGCGAAGCGGCGCTGAACGGCATGCGCGTGCTACTGGTCGAAAAGGGCGATCTGGCGGGCGCGACGTCTTCGGCATCGACCAAGCTCATCCACGGCGGCTTGCGCTATCTGGAATATCGGGAGTTCAAGCTGGTCGCCGAAGCATTGCGCGAACGCGAGCGGCTGGTGAAGGCGGCGCCGCACATCATTCGCCCGATGCGCTTCGTCCTGCCGCACGAACATGCCGTGCGGCCGTGGTGGATGATCCGCATCGGCCTGTACCTCTACGATTGGCTGGGCGGGCGGATGACCCTGAAGCGGTCGCGCGGACTGCGGCGGGAGGATACCGCCTATACGACACCGCTGAAGGGTCGCGGGCGCGGGTTCGTCTATTCCGATGCATTCGTCGACGACGCGCGGCTGACCGTGCTGAACGCGGTCGACGCGGCCGCTAATGGTGCGGAGATCGCGGTCGGCACCGCACTGGACTCGGCGCGGCGGGAAGGCGCGGTGTGGCAGGCGCATCTGTCCGACGGGCGGCAGGTGCAGGCGCGCGCGCTGGTCAACGCCGCGGGCCCTTGGGTCGCGCAGCTGCTCGGGCGGCTGGGCGTCAATGCCGCAGCGGGCGTGCGCCTTGTCAAGGGCAGCCATATCGTCGTGCCGCGGCTGTATGACGGCGATCACGCCTATATCCTGCAACAGCCGGATCGACGGATCGTCTTCGCCATTCCCTATCAGGACGGCTTCACAGAGATCGGCACCACCGACATTCCGGTCGGCGCGCCCGAGGATGCGGTGATCGACGCGGACGAGATCGCGTATCTGTGCGAGGCGGTGAACCGCCATTTCGTCCGCCAGACCGCGCCCGGCGACGTCGTATCGACCTGGTCCGGGGTGCGCCCGCTGTACGACGACGGCGCCGACGAAGCGCGCGAAGTGACACGCGATTACGTGCTGGAACTGGACACGGCGGGGCCGCCGCTGTTGTCGATCTTCGGCGGCAAGATCACCACGGCGCGCGCGCTCGCCGAAGAAACGCTGCAAAAGATCGCCGTGCCGATGGGCCGGAAAGTGCGGCCGGCGACGCGGGCGCGGGTGTTTCCCGGCGGCGCGATGCCGGCGTTCGAGACGTTCGTCGCACAGGCCGCCGCCCGCTGGCCCTTCCTGGGAGAAGCGCGCACGCGGCGGATGGCGCATGCGTATGGCACGATGCTGATCGATATGCTGGGCGAGGTCGGCGACGAAGCAGGCATGGGACAGCCGCTGGGCGCCGGCCTGACCGAAATAGAAGCGCGATGGCTATATGCGCGCGAATGGGCGCGGGCGCCCGAGGATGTGCTGGAGCGGCGGACCAAGTTGGGGTTGCACATGACGGCGGGCGAGCGGAGCGCGTTCGTGAGCTGGTGGGATGCCAATTTCGTATAGATGCTTTGCGAATATGTTGCGTTGCAATTTTTGCAATTGCGATCATTCGTGCTGCGGTGCACAAGGATCAGGCCTTTCAGGCATCCTCTCCTAAAACTTCACGGCCGGGCGTTGCCCGGCCTTTTTTTGTGCCTGGGATGCGCTATGCGGCGCGCAGTCTCATCAGGGGTTGACCCATTCCCGGCTTTCGGCCGATCGTACCGCACGAAGATCGTTATCGATACGAACCGCGATCAATAGGCACGGCCGATGAGCACGCGCTCCACGCCCGCCTCACCCGTGAAGATACAACGCCCGTCCGCAGGATCGGCCGTCGTCGGCGCATTACGGATCGTCAGCTTGAGCGCCTTCAGCCGCTCGACCACCGCGTCCAGGGCGGCGCCGGTCGGGCGCGACCATTGCACTTCGAGCCAGCCCGGCGACTTCGCGCTTTCGGCGAAATGCGCCTCCACCTCCGTGAAGTCGGCAGCGGGTCGGATGTTCGCGTCCAGCCGTGCGCGTGCTTCGCGGTAGAGCGCGGACTGGATGTCCGCCAGCATGGCGCCAGCCGTCGCGACGAAATCGCCGCGCGCCAGGACCGCGCTGTCGAGCTTGCCATCGTCGCGGTACAGCGCGGTTCGGCGCAGGACGGATACGTTGCCCGCCGCCACGTCCCGCCCGCCGACCTCCACCACGATCGGCGCGCCTTTCTTCACCCAGCCCCAACGCTTGGCCGCGGCCTTGGCGGGCTTCAAATCAAGCAACGCGCGCACCGGTTCGCCAAGTGCGCTCTGCGCGGCCAGTTCGGCCTGCAACGCGCGGCAATAGTCGACGATCGCGGCATCCTCCGGCTGATCGCGCAGCATCGGCACGATCACGATCTGCCACGGTGCGATGCGCGGCGGCACGCGCAGGCCGTCGTCGTCGCCGTGGACCATGATGATCCCGCCGATCATCCGCGTCGACACGCCCCAGCTTGTCGTGTTCGCCAGTTCGAATTCACCCGCCGTATTCTGGAACCGGATGTTCTGCGCCTGCGCGAAATTGGTGCCCAGGAAATGCGACGTGCCCGCCTGCAACGCCTTGCCGTCCTGCATCATCGCTTCGATCGAATAGGTCGCGACCGCGCCGGGAAACCGCTCGTTCTCCGGCTTTTCACCCGCCACCACGGGCAGCGCGAGGCAATTTTCCGCGAAATTGCGATAGACTTCGAGCATCTTCAGCGTTTCTTCGCGCGCCCCGTCCGCAGTCGCATGCGCGGTATGCCCCTCCTGCCACAGGAACTCGCTGGTGCGCAGGAACATGCGCGTGCGCATCTCCCAGCGCACGACATTGGCCCATTGGTTGATGAGCACCGGCAGATCGCGCCACGATTGCACCCAGCGCGCAAATGCGGCTCCAATCACCGTCTCCGACGTCGGGCGCACGACCAGGGGTTCTTCCAGCTTCGCAGCGGGATCGGGCACCAGCCCGCCCTTGCCATCCGACACCAGCCGGTGGTGGGTGACGACCGCCATCTCCTTGGCGAAACCCTCGACGTGTTCCGCTTCCTTTTCGAAATAGGACAAGGGGATGAACAGCGGAAAATAGCAATTCTCATGCCCCGTCGCCTTGATGCGATCGTCGAGCAGGCGCTGGATGCGTTCCCATATGCCGTAGCCCCAGGGGCGGATGACCATGCAGCCGCGCACGCCGGATTCTTCGGCCAGATCGGCCTCCGCGATCACGGATTGATACCAAGCGGCGAAATCGGCTTCGCGGGTGACGGGGAGAGCGCGTTTTATCATCGGCCGCGGCAATAGCGCGATCGGCACAGCGCGTCACGCCTGCTGACAGTGGCGCTATGCTGCGGCGCAGCGCATAGGGGGCCGGTGCAAACCGACCGCATCCTTCCCGCCATCGGACTTCGCCTCGTGTCGGTGGTCTTCCTCGCGACGATGGGTGCGCTCATCAAGCTCGCGGAGACGCGCGGTGCCGGGTTGAGCGAAGCGTTGTTCTTTCGCCAGGCCGGTGCGGCGGTAACGGTAACGGCAGCGATCGCCGTCGGGCCCGGCCTGTCCTCCATCCGCACCGCGCGGATCCGCGCGCATGTCGGCCGCGCCGTCGTCGGGCTGTCGAGCATGGCCTGCATGTTCAGCGCGATCATGCTGCTGCCGCTCCCGGAATCGACCGCGCTGCAATTCACCGTGCCGATCTTCGCCACGATGCTGGGTGCGCTGCTGCTGCGCGAACCCACCGGCCTGCACCGCTGGGGCGCCGTCTTCGCCGGCTTTGCGGGTGTACTGATCGTGGCGCAGCCGGGATCGGGCCATTTCCCGTTCTGGGGGGCTGTCCTGGGGCTGACATCGGCCCTGCTGACCGCCTTGGTGTCGATTCTGCTGCGCCAGATCGGGCGAACGGAGGCGACGATGACGACGGTATTCTGGTTCTCCACGCTCTCGGTGCCCGTGCTGGCGGTCCCTTATGCCTTCGGCGCGCAGGCCCACGATCCGGTCACCTGGGCGGTGCTGGCCGGGATCGGGGTAGCCGGCGGACTGGGGCAGATCTGCCTGACGGGCGCGCTGAAGCTGGCGCCGGTCTCCGTCGTGGTGCCGATGGATTATTCCAGCCTGATCTGGGCAACGCTATATGGCTGGCTGCTGTTCGGCGTGCTGCCCGCTGAGTCGACATGGATCGGCGCCCCGGTCATCATCGGCAGCGGGCTGTATATCGTGTGGCGCGAGCATCTGCGGCGGAGCGTGACGGCGACGGCGCAGGTTGAAATTTAAGGGTCGGACCGAACGAGCGCGGCGGCCAGCACCGCCTTGTCGCGCAGGTACATTTCCACGCGCGTCGCGGTGAACAGGCCCAAGGCGAGCGCGATCAGCATGTCGGTGACGGCAGCTGCGTTCAGATGCAGGACCGTGCCGCCGGCCAGCGACTCCCGTGCGCCCGTGCGCACCACCACCAGCGGGACGAGCAACAGCATCGCGGCGGGCGACGCGGTCTGGTTCAAGGCGTGCGTCCGCGGATCGATGGTGATCCGCATCATCTGGCCGCGCTGCCAGCCGAGCGCCGCACCCTCCGCCAGCGCGACCGAGCAAAACAGCCAGCCCCAGCCGGCGGGTGGACTATGTGCGAACATCGCAGCGGCGGCGAGCGCGTAGAGCGCGGGGGCTATGCACAACCGCTCCAGCTTCAGCGGCCGTACCCGGCTCATCCGCCGCCAGCGGACGGCCAGGACGACGGCCATCAAGAGTGCGGTAATGGCGTAGCTTACCAGTTTTTGATCGTGCGGCTGCATACCGCCCCCCCCATTTCCAGACGCGCGATGATGCCGCGCGCGGGGCCCGATCGTCCAGCTTGAACAGCGCCGGGCGATCCTCCACGCTGCGACCATGCGCCGTTTCTTGTCCCTCGCCCTGCTCCTTACCGCCGCCGCGCCGCCGCCGACGGCACGGGGAGATGCTGCTTTCGACCGCATCTGGCGCCCCGAATGGCAGGCGCGTGTGGCCGAGGGGTTCGCGGACGGCGCGCCGGATGCCGTGCCGGCGCATCTGCCCGACGTCACCCCCGCCGCGCATGCGCGGCGCGCCGCGCGCTGGCGCGCGACACTGGCGAAGCTGGACGCGCTGCCGATGGCCCGGCTGTCGCCGGCGACGCGAATCGATGCGCAGGTCTACCGCCAGCAGATCGCGGCGTTCCTGGACGATGAGCGATTCCGCGAATGGGAAAAGCCGGTCAACGGCGACAGCGCATTCTGGGGCGACCTTCAGGACGGCGCGCGCGGCAATTTCAGCGGCGGCGTGGGGGATTACCGCGCCCATCTGGCCCAAATGGGCGAAATGCCCCGCTATATCGACGACCAGATCGCGAATTTGCGCGCCGGCCTGTCGCGCGGGTTCGCGCCGCCGGCGATCGTCATGCAGGGCCGCGACGCGCCGGTGGCGGCGATCGCCGAGGCCAAGGATCCGACCGCGACGGTCTTCTACGAACCCTTCGCCAAGCTGCCGGCGACGATGGCGCCGGCGCTGCGCGATCAGCTTCGTGGCGACGCGAAGCGGGTTATCGCGGATCAGGTGATCCCGGCACACCGCCGGCTGCTGACGTTCCTGCGGACCGTATATCTACCCGGATTGAAGGATGTGCTGGCGGCGGAAGCACTGCCCGACGGCGCGGCCTATTATCGCAGTCGCATCCGCGCCTATACCACGCTCGACATGACCCCGGCGGCGATCCACACGCTGGGCCTGCGCGAAGTGGCGGGCATCCGGGGCGAAATGGAGCGGGCGAAGGCGGATGCCGGGTTCAAGGGCGACCTGCCCGCGTTCCTGACATTCCTCCGCACCGACAAGCAATTCTATGCCGCCACCCCCGACGACCTGCTAAAGGAAGCGGCGTGGGAAGCCAAGCGCTTCGACGCGATGGCATCGCGCTATTTCGGCCGCCTGCCGCGCAGCCGCTTCGCGATCCGCCCGGTGCCCGACGCCATCGCGCCGTTCTACACCGCCGGACGCGGCGGGCCCGGTGTCTATCTGGTCAACACGTTCGACCTGCCGTCGCGCCCGCTGTTCCAATTGCCCGCGCTGACCCTGCACGAAAGCGCGCCCGGCCATGCGTTCCAGATTCCGCTGGCAGCGGAGAATACCGGCCTGCCGGCGTTTCGGCGCAACGCCTATATCTCTGCTTATGGCGAAGGCTGGGCGCTGTATTGCGAGCGGCTGGGCGACGAAATGGGATTTTACCGCACGCCTTATGAGCGGTTCGGTATGCTCAGCTATCAGATGTGGCGCGCGGCCCGGCTGGTGGTGGATACGGGCATCCACGCGCAAGGGTGGACCCGCGACCGCGCGCGCGCGTTCCTGCGCGACAACACGGCGTTGTCCGAACGCGAGATCGGCACCGAAGTGGACCGCTACATCGGCTGGCCGGGACAGGCGCTGAGCTATTACCTCGGCGAGCTGGCCATCCAGCGCGCACGAGCGAAGGCGCAGGCCGCGCTCGGCGCGCGGTTCGACATCCGCGCGTTCCACGATACGGTGCTCAGCACGGGCAGCGTGCCCCTGCCGGCGCTGGAGGCGCGGATCGACCGCTTCGTGGCGGAAGGTGGCAAGGGGCCCTATCCGGAACCCTGACATCCGGCCGCCACGTTGGGGAGACAGCTATTCCGCCGCTTTCGCCAGTTCCGGGTCCTTCCACACCAGCACCGGGCGGCGCGCGGCCTGGGTTTCGTCGAGGCGGGCGCGGGGGGCGAAATGGGGGGCCGTTTTCAGGGTGGCGTCCCCCGCCTTGGCGCGTTCGGCCACCGCGCGCAGGGCGCCGATGAACTGATCGAGCGCCGCCTTCGATTCGGTCTCGGTCGGCTCGACCAGCATCGCGCCGTGGACGACGAGCGGGAAATAGACCGTCATGGGGTGGAAACCCTCGTCGATCAGCCCCTTGGCGACATCGAGCGTCGAGAAGCCCTCGGCAAGGTTCGCGTCGCTGAAGATCGCCTCGTGCATGCACGGCCCGGCGTGCGCGAACGGCGCGTCGAGCGTGTCTTCCAGGCTGCGCAGGATATAATTGGCGTTGAGCACCGCATCCTCGGCGACCTGGCGCAGGCCGTCGGCGCCGTGGCTTAGGATGTAGGTGAGTGCGCGGGTGAACATGCCCATCTGGCCGTGGAAGGCGACCATCCGGCCGAAGCTGGCGCCGTGATGATCGCCCGCCGTCTCTTCCTCGACCAGGACGAACTGATCGTCCCGACGCTCGACGAACGGCAGGGGCGCGAAGGGTGTGAGCGCTTCGGAGAATACCACCGGCCCGGAGCCCGGCCCGCCGCCTCCGTGCGGCGTCGAAAACGTCTTGTGCAGATTGATGTGCATGGCATCGACGCCGAGATCGCCCGGCCGCACCCGGCCGACGATCGCGTTGAAATTCGCGCCGTCACAATAGACATAGCCGCCAACGGCGTGGACCGCGTCCGAAATCACCTTCAGGTCGCGTTCGAAAAGGCCGCAGGTGTTGGGGTTGGTAATCATCACGCCGGCAATGTCCGGGCCTAGCCGGGCAGTGAGCGCGGCGGTGTCGACGCGGCCTTCGGCATTGGCGGGAATATCCTCCACCGCGAAGCCCGCGAAGGCGGCGGTGGCGGGGTTGGTGCCGTGGGCGCTTTCGGGGACGAGGATGATCTTGCGATGCCCCTCGCCGCGCGCTTCCAGCGCCGCCTTGATCGCCAGGATGCCGCAGAGTTCGCCGTGCGCGCCCGCCTTCGGACTCATCGCGACCGAGGTCATGCCGGTGAGGGTTACCAGCCAATGCGCCAGTTGATGAATCACCTCCAGCGCGCCCTGCACCGTATCGACCGGGGCGAGCGGGTG
>DASTLZ010000166.1:0-6125 GCA_035714425.1 Sphingomonas sp. | reverse complement strand
TCAGGTCTCCGCGTCGCCCTTCCGCCGC
This sequence comes from Sphingomonas sp., assembly GCA_035714425.1. GTDB lineage: Bacteria > Pseudomonadota > Alphaproteobacteria > Sphingomonadales > Sphingomonadaceae > Sphingomonas. The sequence goes on along the minus strand of DASTLZ010000166.1, from coordinate 6,097 downwards.
ATCCCGTACCGCGAATCGATGCTGAAATACGGCAACGACAAGCCCGATCTGCGCAATCCCATCCTGATAAGCGACGTGTCGGAGCATTTCCGCGGATCGGGATTCGGCCTGTTCGACCGGATCGTCGGTGGCGGCGATGTCGTGCGCGCGATTCCGGCGCCCAACACCGCGGGCAAGAGCCGCAAGTTCTTCGACGATTTGAACGAATGGGCACGCGGCGAAGGCCATGCCGGGCTGGGTTACATCACCCAGAAGAATGGCGAGCTGGGCGGCCCGATCGCGAAGAACCACGGCGAGGACGCAACGCGTAAGCTGATCGCCGACCTCGGCCTCGGCCCCGACGACGGCATCGTATTTGCCGCCGGCAAGGAACTGGCCGCCGCCAAGCTGGCCGGCCTGGCCCGCACGCGCATCGCCGATCAACTCGGGCTGATCGATCCCAAGCGGTTCGAGCTGTGCTGGATCGTCGATTTCCCGATGTTCGAATATGACGAGGACGCCAAGAAGGTCGATTTCAGCCACAACCCGTTTTCGATGCCGCAGGGCGAGCTGGACGCGCTGGAGACCAAGGACCCGCTCGATATCCTTGCGTACCAATACGACATCGTGTGCAACGGCATCGAATTGTGTTCGGGCGCGATCCGGAACCACCGGCCGGAGATCATGTACAAGGCGTTCGAGATCGCCGGCTATACGCAAGCCGACGTCGACACCAATTTCGCTGGCATGATAAACGCCTTCAAATACGGAGCCCCCCCGCACGGTGGCGCCGCGCCGGGCGTCGACCGGATCGTGATGTTGCTCGCGGACGAGCCGAACATCCGCGAAGTCACCATGTTCCCGCTCAACCAGCGCGCCGAGGATCTGATGATGGGCGCGCCCAGCTTCGTATCGGCCAAGCAGTTGCGCGAACTGAACCTGCGATCCACCGCGGAGGCCAAGGACGTGGCGAAGGCGGTTGCGCCGACGGCAGGCTAAGGGCGAACGTGCCGCTCTCGCCCTGTTCCTGGCGCCAAGGACGGATGCCGCGAGGCGAGCCGCAGCGCCTGACGCGCAGCCTGGGGCTGACGGCGGTGTTGTTCCTCACGCTGTCGGTCGCCACGCCGGCATCGTCGGTGTTCGTCATGCACGATGCGCCGCGTCGGATCGCGCCTATGGTGACGCTGGCGGCGTCGGGCTACGTCGTGGTCACCAGCTGGTTCGACCTTGCGGAGGGGCGGCCCGGCTTGCTGATGACGGGCGCGCAGATCGTCGCGTCGCTGGCCTATTACCGGTTCGTCCTGCGCCCACGCGGGACTTGGGAGATGAAGACGTGATCGACCTAGCCGACTTCGAACGGGGCAAGAAATATCGCGGCGACTATAAGCGCGATCTTGCTGCGCTTCAGTCACGGCTGGAGCGGATACAGGTCGCGCACATCGTTCACCGCCGCGCCGCCGTCGTGATGTTCGAGGGGTGGGACGCGGCCGGCAAGGGCGGCATCATCCAGCGCCTGACGGCGCTGTGGGACCAGCGAAATTACGAGGTTTTTCCTATCTCCGCACCGACGAACGAGGAAAAAACGCATGATTTCCTCTGGCGATTCCGCAATCGGCTGCCAAAATCAGGAGATATCGCGGTGTTCGATCGCAGCTGGTACGGCCGCGTGCTGGTCGAGCGGGTCGAGGGCTATGCCACGCCCGAGGAATGGGACGCCGCTTACGGCGAGATCAACGCGTTCGAAGCCGAGCTGAAAGCCGCCGGCATCACGCTGGTAAAGCTGTTCGTCCACACGACCCAGGCGGAGCAGGACAGGCGCTTGCGCGACCGACTCGATGATCCGTGGAAACGGTGGAAGACGGGGCTGGACGATTTCCGCAACCGCGCGAAACGCGCCGCCTATCTGGACGCGATGCACGCGATGTTCGCGCGCACCGACACCGGCGACGCCCCGTGGGCCGTGATCGACGGCAATAGCAAAAAGGCGGCGCGTATCGCGGCACTTACGGTCATCGCCGATCGCCTGGAAGCGGCAGTCCCGATGGATCCGCCGCCCGCGGACGCCGAAGTCTTGACGGCGGCGCGGGCAGCGGGCGTGATATAAGGCGGCTACGCGGGCACGAAGCTGTCGTCATTCTCCAGCACGCGCAGCTTGCCGTCCGCGATGGCGAAGACCGCGCCGTGGATGGTCAGCGCGCCGGCTTCCACTCGCTGGGCGATCCAGGGGAAGGTCATCAGGTTGCGCATCGACACGCGGACGCATTCCTGTTCCAGCGCGCGCTGCCCGTCTTCGCCGGATCCGTGTTCCGCCAGTACCTTGTCGCGCGCCTCGTCGAGCAGTGCGATCCAGTCGGCGACGAAGCCGCCTTCGCCGCGGGGCGCGTCTTCCAGGCTGCGTGACAGAGCGGCAGCGACGCCCCCGCATGCCCCGTGGCCCAAGACCAGGATTTCCTCGACCCCCAGCTTGGTGACTGCGAATTCCACCGCTGCGGACACGCCGTGACGGCCGCCACCTGACTCGAACGGCGGCACCAGGTTGGCGACGTTGCGCACCACGAAAACTTCGCCCGGTCGCGTGCCGAAGATCGTCGCGGGGTCGACGCGGCTGTCGGAACAGGCGATAATCATCACCTTGGGCGCCTGACCTTCGGACAATTCGGCCCAGCGCTCACGCTCTTCGAGCCATTCGCCGCCGCGGAACCGGTAATATCCGTCGATCATGTTGGTAAACTTGGCCATCGTCATCCTCTTTGCGAAATGGGTCGATCCCCCGGCAAAAGCACCGATACGGCCACGATGTTCCGTGCGCCATAGCCCATCGCACAGTTGTGTGCCGGCCCGGTGCAGCCTATCTGCGCGTCCATGAACGAGATGTCCCCGCTGGCTCCCATCGCCCGGCAGCGCAAGCCCGACTGGATCCGCGTCAAGGCGCCCACCTCGGTGGGCTTCGGCGAGACGAAGGCGCTGATGCGCCGCCTGAACCTGGCGACGGTGTGCGAGGAAGCGGCGTGTCCGAACATCGGCGAATGCTGGACGAAGAAGCACGCCACGGTCATGATCCTTGGGGATACGTGCACCCGCGCCTGCGCATTCTGCAACGTCAAGACGGGCATGCCGCGCGCCGTCGATCCGCTGGAGCCGCAGCATACCGCAGACGCCGCGGCGGAGTTGGGCTTGCAACATATCGTCATCACCTCCGTCGATCGTGACGATCTGCCCGACGGCGGCGCCTCGCAGTTCGTGAAGGTGATCCAGGCGCTGCGCCGCACCACGCCGGCGACGACGATCGAGATACTGACCCCCGATTTCCGCAACAAGGCGCAGGCCGCGATCGAATCGATCGTCGAGGCCGGGCCGGACGTCTACAACCACAATCTGGAAACCGTCCCGCGGCTGTATCCCACCATCCGCCCCGGTGCGCGCTATTACGCGTCGTTGCGGCTGCTGGAGAGCGTGAAGCGGCACGATCCGGCGATCTTCACCAAATCCGGCGTGATGCTGGGGCTGGGCGAGGAACGGCTGGAAGTGCATCAGGTGATGGACGACATGCGCTGCGCCGACATCGATTTCCTGACGATGGGCCAATATCTGCAACCCACCCCGCGCCATGCCAAGGTGATGGATTTCGTCACACCCAAGGCATTCGATGCCTATGCCGGCATCGCCCGCGCCAAGGGGTTCCTGCTGGTCGCATCCTCACCGCTCACCCGGTCGAGCTATCACGCCGGCGACGATTTCGCCCGCCTGCGCGCCGCGCGTGACGTAAAGCTCGGGCGGATCGCCGCCCCGGTCGGCTGACATGCCAAAGCATGCCGAGACGCGCCACTTGCGCTACAGCTGCGAACAGATGTTCGATCTGGTCGCGGATGTGAAACGGTATGCGGAATTCCTGCCCTGGGTCACGGCGATGCGGGTCCGTTCGGATTCGCCGACGGAGACGACCGCCGACATGATCGTCGGGTTCAAGGGGCTGCGCGAGAGCTTCACCAGCCGGGTCGTGAAGGCGCGTCCGGGGTCGATCGACGTCGATTATCTCGATGGGCCGCTGAAATACCTGCGCAACACCTGGCGCTTCCGGCCGGAGGGGGAGGGGTGCGCGGTCGATTTCACGGTCGACTTCGCGTTCAAGAACCGCGTGTTCGAGATGCTCGCCGGGCAGGTTTTCGGCGTGGCGCTGCGCAAGATGATCGGCGCGTTCGAAACCCGCGCGGACCAACTCTACGGCCCCGACACTCCCGACGGCGGGCGCGGCATCAGCAATTCGAGCGCACACAACGCCGCCTGAAGCCTGACGCCCCCACGCCCGATATCGCCATAGCCGCGGCGATCGGCGTGGACATCGGTGGGGTCGCCGCCCTTTTCGGCGCGCGCGAATACCACGGTTCCCACCGGCTTCTTCTCGCTGCCGCCGCCCGGCCCGGCCACGCCGGTGATGGCGACCGCGACATCCGCGCCGCTTTTCTTCAGCGTGCCCTGCGCCATGCTCCACGCGACCGCGATCGATACCGCGCCGAAGGTTTCCAGCACGTCGGCGCTGACGCCCAGCATCTTCAGCTTGGCTTCGTTGGCATAGGTGACGAACCCTGCCTCGAACACGTCGGAAGACCCGGGAATTTCGGTCAGTGCGGCCGATACCAGGCCGCCGGTGCAGCTTTCGGCCACTGCGACGCGCCGACCCAGCGCACGGTTCGCCTCGATCACCCGCGTCGCGGCGTCGATCAATTCGGCAGGAAGCAAGCTGTCCATCACTTGGGTCCCGCACATAACGGCAGGTCGGGCACGGCGACATTGCGCCCCTTGTCTTTTTCCGACTTCAGATATTTCAGCATCTCGACAATGACCCCGGCGGTGTTTCGTGGTGGCAGGGGCGCGAGCAGCGTCGTCAGCCGATCGATCGCCGGGCAATCCGAGACCGCGATCCGTCCGACCAATTGCGGCACCAGCAACGCGGTGATGAGCGGGCGGGCGTAGTCCGACTGGAGCAGCCCTTCGACCATCGGATCGCTCAGCTTCACGATCGCGCCGCGCGCGGTGGGCCAGGCGCGATCGGCCTCCGCGTCGTATCGGGTCAGCATGTCGCTGCGCGGTTGGCGCACCAGGCTGGTCGCGGGCAGGTTCGCCGCGCAGACCCGGCCGGTCTCGCGGATGATCGCCGGCATCGCCACCGCGGCAAATGCCTGTGCTTCGCCATCGGTGACGCACGATTGCTGCGCGCTGGCGGGCGCCGCGATCAGCGACAGCATCAGCGCGACTATGGGGTCGGCGCGCTTCATCGCGGCACCTGCACGGTGACGACGGCTTGCGCGGCGATGCCTTCGCCGCGGCCGGTGAAGCCAAGCCGTTCGGTCGTGGTGGCTTTCACGCTGACGCAGTCGATCGGCAGGGTCAGCAGGTCTGCGATCCGCTGCGTCATCGCGGTGCGGTGCGGGCCGATCTTGGGCGCTTCGCAGATGATGGTCAGGTCGACAAACACGATCCGTCCCCCCTTTTCGGTGATGAGGTTGGCGGCGTGGCGCAGGAATTGCCCCGATTCGGCGCCCCGCCATTGCGGATCGCTGGGCGGAAAATGCGTGCCGATATCGCCCGCCGCGATCGTGCCCAGCAGCGCGTCGGTCAGCGCATGGAGCGCCACGTCGGCGTCGCTGTGCCCCGACAGGCCCTCGTCATGCGGGATCAGCACGCCGCCCAGCCACAATTCCTCACCCGTCTCCAGCCGATGGACATCAAAGCCCATCGCGGTGCGCGTGTCGTAGTGCATCCGCGCCTCGGCCGCGGTGAAATCCTGTGGGTAGGTGACCTTTTCCAGCATCGGATCGCCCTGCACCAACGCGACCCGCCCGCCAAGCCTGCGCACCATCTGCGCATCGTCGCTGGCGTCTTCGTCCGCCGGCCATGCGGCGTGTGCGGCCAGGATCGTCGCCAACGCGAATCCCTGCGGCGTCTGGACGCGGTTCAGATTGGCGCGGTCGACCGTCTCACCCAGCACGGCGTCGCCCCGGGCCAACGTATCCGCCACGGGCAGCACCGGCATCGCGCCGTCGTGGTCGGCAAGCGCCGCGACAACTGCGTCGATCACTGCGGCGCGCAGGAAGGGGCGAGCGGCATCGTGGATCAGCAC
>DASTLZ010000165.1:0-6461 GCA_035714425.1 Sphingomonas sp. | reverse complement strand
CGCGGCTTTCGAACAGCGCTGTATATTCCGGCGTCGTCACCATGCGCAGCCGCGCGAACAGCGCGACGACGTTGATCGCGAACGCGACGAAGAACGGATAGCGCCAGCCCCATTCCAGGAAATCGGTCGCCGACAGCGTCGACACGAAGAACGCGAACAGCCCGCTGGCCACGATCAGGCCCAGCGGCGCGCCCAATTGCGGGATCATCGCATACCAGCCGCGCCGGTTCTTCGGCGCGTTCAGCGCGAGCAGCGACGCCAGCCCGTCCCACGCCCCGCCCAGCGCGATCCCCTGACCGATGCGGAACACCGACAGCAGCAGGGCGGACCAGCCGCCGATCGTCTCATACCCCGGCAGGAACGCGACCGCCGCGGTCGAACTGCCCAGCAGGAACAACGCGATGGTCAGCTTGGTGCCCCGCCCCAGCGTCTCATCCACGCGCAGGAAGATCAGCGACCCGATCGGCCGCGCGATGAACGCCAAAGCGAAGATCGCGAACGAATAGAATGTGCCGGTCAGCCGGTCGACATACGGAAAGACCAGCGCCGGAAACACCAGCACCGATGCGATGGCATAGACGAAGAAATCGAAGAATTCCGATGTCCGCCCGATGACCACGCCGATTGCGATCTCGCCCGGCGCGATGTCGCCGTGGCGCGCGTTGATCGCCCGCGCGTCGCGCTCCGCCGTCTGGGACGCGGCGGGGGTTCTGGAAGGAACGGGGGCAGGAACAGCCGTCATACATCTTCGTCCTTGGTCGCGCGGGGCCGATCCGCCACGGCGACGCCATGCCCGATCCTACGCCGATACGGGATTGGACAAAATGTCCAATGTCGCGAACCCCCGCACCCTCCTACATATAGGATATGAATTCCCCCGCTGTTCCCCGCGGCCCCGCCGCCCGCTGGTCCACCTTGCGCATCCTCGCGCCCTTGTCGCTGCTCGCGCTCGGTGGGTGCGATATGGTGGTGATGAACCCCGCCGGCGACGTGGCGCTGCAACAGCGCAATCTCGTGATCTTCGCCACCGTCCTGATGCTGCTGATCGTGGTGCCGGTCATCGCGCTCGTCGCGCTGTTCGCCTGGCGGTATCGCGCGAACAACACGGATGCGCGCTACGAACCCGATTGGGATCATTCGACGCAGCTCGAACTCATCATCTGGGCCGCGCCCTTGCTGATCGTCATCTGCCTGGGCGCGGTGACGTGGACGGGCACGCATCTGCTCGATCCGTACCGCCCGATCGGCCGCATCGCAAAGGACCGCCCCGTCCCCGCGAACGCAAAGCCGCTGGAGGTGCAGGTCGTCGCGCTCGACTGGAAATGGCTGTTCATCTATCCCGAATACGGCTTCGCGACGGTCAACGAACTGGCCGCCCCCGTCGATCGCCCGATCCGTTTCCGCCTGACCGCGTCGTCGGTGATGAACGCGTTTTACGTGCCGACGCTCGCGGGGATGATCTACGCGATGCCGTCGATGGAAACGAAGCTGCACGCCGTCATCAACCGGCCCGGCGATTATGCCGGCTTCTCGTCGAACTACAGCGGCGCGGGCTTCTCCGGCATGCGCTTTCGCTTCTACGGCATGGACGACGCGGGCTTCGCTGCGTGGGTCGCCCGCAACAAGGCCGCCGGCGGCACACTGTCGCGCGATCGTTACCTGACGCTCGTCAAGCCGACCGAGAAGGTGCCGGTGATGCGCTTCGCCGCGGTCGAACCGCGCCTGTTCGAAGCGGTCGTCAACCAATGCGTCGAACCCGGCACGCGCTGCATGGGATCGATGATGCACGGCGACACCGGCGATACCGCCGCGATGGCCGGCAAGCCCGGCCACGGTGCGCCAGCGACCAAGGACGCCGTATCCCCGCTGACCACGCGCAACGCCGGCCGCGCGCCGCCGAAATCGCCGGAGGACGTTCCGCAACGCGGCCCCTCCACGCCGCAGACGTCGAACACGCCCAAGCAGCCCGCTTTTTAAGATGGCCAATCCCATGCAACCCTCCCCGCTGTCCGTCAGCCCGATCTTCGGCCGCTTCACGCTGGAATCGCTGCCCCTCCACGAACCGATCGTGGTGGCGACGTTCGCCGCGGTCGCGATCGGCGGCGTGGCGATGCTGGCCGCGCTGACCTATTTCCGGCTCTGGGGCTATCTGTGGAAGGAGTGGTTCACCACAGTGGACCATAAGCGGATCGGGATCATGTACATGATCCTGGGCATCGTCATGCTCGTCCGCGGCTTTTCCGACGCGATCATGATGCGCCTGCAACAGGCGATCGCGTTCAACGGATCCGAAGGCTATCTGAACGCGCATCATTACGATCAGGTGTTCACCGCCCACGGCGTCATCATGATCTTCTTCGTGGCGATGCCGATCGTCACCGGGCTGATGAACTACGTCGTCCCGCTCCAGATCGGCGCGCGCGACGTGTCCTTCCCGTTTCTCAACAATTTCAGCTTCTGGATGACCGCGGCGGGTGCAGGCATCCTCATGACCAGCCTGTTCGTCGGCGAATTCGCCCAGACCGGCTGGCTCGCCATGCCGCCGCTGTCGGGGATCAGCTACAGCCCCGGCGTCGGCGTGGATTATTACATCTGGGCGTTGCAGGTCGCCGGCGTCGGCACGCTTTTGTCCGGGGTCAATCTGATCGCCACCATCGTCAAGATGCGCGCGCCGGGCATGTCGATGATGAAGATGCCGATCTTCTGCTGGACCGCGCTGTGCACCAACATCCTGATCGTCGCCGCCTTCCCGGTGCTGACCGCGGTGCTCGGGCTGCTGTCGCTCGATCGCTATGCCGGCACGGCGTTCTTCACCAATACGCTCGGCGGCAATCCGATGATGTACGTCAACCTCATCTGGATCTGGGGCCACCCGGAAGTGTACATCCTGATCCTGCCAATGTTCGGCGTGTTCAGCGAAGTCACCTCCACCTTCTCGGGCAAGCGGCTGTTCGGCTATACCTCGATGGTCTACGCCACGATGGTCATCACTTTGCTCGCGTATCTGGTCTGGCTGCACCATTTCTTCACGATGGGATCGGGCGCCAGCGTCAATTCCTTCTTCGGCATCACGACCATGATTATCTCGATCCCGACGGGCGCGAAGATCTTCAACTGGCTGTTCACGATGTACCGTGGCCGGGTCCGATTCGAGCTGCCGATGATGTGGACGGTGGCGTTCATGATAACCTTCACCATCGGCGGCATGACGGGCGTGCTCCTCGCGGTGCCGCCGGCCGATTTCGTGCTCCACAATTCGCTGTTCCTGGTCGCGCATTTCCACAACGTCATCATCGGTGGCGTGCTGTTCGGCGCCTTCGCCGCGATCAATTACTGGTGGCCCAAGGCGTTCGGGTTCAAGCTCGATGTATTCTGGGGCAAACTCAGCTTCTGGCTGTGGGTCGTCGGCTTCTACGTCGCGTTCATGCCGCTCTACGTGTTGGGCCTGATGGGCGTGACGCGCCGGTTGCGCACCTTCGACGATCCCTCGCTCCAGATCTGGTTCGTGATCGCCGCCGTCGGTGCCGCCCTGATCGCGCTCGGCATCGCTGCCATGCTGGTGCAATTCTACGTCAGCGTGCGCGACCGCGAACGCCTGCGCGATGACACCGGCGATCCGTGGAACGGCCGCACCCTGGAATGGGCCACGTCCTCGCCTCCGCCCGATTATAATTTCGCCTTCACCCCCGTCGTCCACGATGGCGACGCATGGGCAGACATGAAGGCGCGCGGCTATCAGCGCCCCGTCACCGGCTACCGCGACATCCACATGCCCAGCGGCACGGGCACCGGCGTGATCCTGGGCGGGCTCAGCGTCGCTTTCTCGATCGGGATGATCTGGTACGTCTGGTGGCTCGCCGCCGTCGCCTTCGCCGGCATCCTGGCGGTGTCGATCTGGCATACCTTCAATTACCAGCGCGACCATCACGTCCTCGCCGCCGACGTGACGGCGATCGAGGACGCCCGCACCGCCCGCCTGGCCAGCGCAGGAGCCACCGCATGAGCGCCGCGACTCCCCCGATGTCTGCGCAGGCGTTCGATCGCGACGCCTTCCACCTGGCGGAAGAGCCGCACCATCCCGAAGGCGCCAGCACGATGCTCGGCTTCTGGATGTATCTGATGAGCGATTGCCTCATCTTCGCGATGCTGTTCGCCACGTACGGCGTGCTGGGCACCAGCTACGCCGGCGGGCCGGGACCGCGCCAATTGTTCGATCTGCCGCTGGTCGCGGTCAACACCGCGATGCTGTTGTTCTCGTCGATCACTTACGGTTTCGCGATGCTGGCGATGACCGACGGGAAACGCCGCGCGGTGCAGGGTTGGCTGGCCGTGACCGGCCTGTTCGGCCTCGCCTTCCTGTGCATCGAACTCTACGAATTCGCCCATCTGATCCACGAGGGTGCAGGGCCTCAGCGCAGCGCGTTCCTGTCGTCGTTCTTCACGTTGGTCGGCACCCACGGCCTGCACGTCACCTTCGGGCTGATCTGGCTGGTCGTGCTGATGGTGCAGGTCGGCATGAAGGGGCTGATCCCCGCCAACCGCCGCCGCCTGATGTGCCTCAGCCTGTTCTGGCACTTCCTCGACGTGATCTGGATCGGCGTCTTCACCTTCGTCTATCTCATGGGAATGCTGCGATGAGCGCCGACCTGCACGATCAGGACCACCACGAAGAAGGCCACGGCTCGCGCAAGGGCTATTGGATCGGCTTCGCGCTGTCCGCCGTGCTCACCGCCATTCCGTTCTGGCTGGTCATGGCGGCACCGCTGTCGAACCAGGCGACGGCGTTCGTCATCATGGGCTTTGCCGTGGTGCAGATGATCGTCCACATGATCTTCTTCCTGCACATGAACAGGCGTGCGGAAGGTGGCTGGTCGATGATGGCGCTGTTGTTCACCATCGTCATCGTCGGCATCGCGCTCAGCGGATCCTTGTGGGTGATGTATCATATGAACACCAACATGATGCCGGTGGACGCCATGAGCCAGATGGGATGATCCGCGCCGCGATCGGCTCGGGCTGGATCGCGGGCATCGCGGTGCTGCTTGCGCTCGGCGTTTGGCAGGTGGAGCGGCGCGCATGGAAGCGCGATCTGATCGCCCGCGTCGACGCGCGCCTCCACGCCCCGCCCGTGCCGCCGCCACTGCGCGCGCGCCCCGACGACGCCTACGCCCGCGTCGCGGTCTCCGGGCGCTACCTTCCCGGTCGCGATACCTTCGTTCAGGCGGTGACGGCGCGCGGCCCCGGCTGGTGGGTGCTCACCCCGCTGCGCACCGCCGACGGCCGCCTCATCCTCGTCAACCGCGGCTTCGCCTCGGGGCGCAGCGCACCGCCGTCCGCGCAAACCCGCGTCACCGGCCTGCTCCGCCTCAGCGAACCCGGCGGCGGTTTCCTGCGCAGCAACGATCCCGCCGCCGATCGCTGGTATTCGCGCGACGTTGCCGCCATCGCAGCCCGCCGTGGCCTCGGCCCCGTCGCCCCCTATTTCATCGATGCCGACGCCGCGTCCCCAGCCTCCTCTGCCCAGCCGGTCGGCGGCCTCACGGTCGTGCGTTTCAGCAACAACCATCTGGTCTATGCGCTCACGTGGTTTACCCTTGCCGCCATGACGCTCGCCGGCTTCCTCTACTGGCTCCGCCTCGGCAGCCGCGCGCGGTGACGAAGCGCGCCCTGGGTATCCGCCTTCACCGCCCCCCGCGCGAAGCCGCGGGGCATGAAAACATGGTGCAGCTCGTCCAGCTGCGCTGGCTGGCGGTGGCCGGACAATTGGCGACGATCCTGCTCACCCGGTACGCCTTCGCCATCCCGCTGCCGATGGCGGCGATGCTCGGCGTGCTGGCCGCCCTGGTCGCGCTCAACCTCGCCAGCCTGCTTCGCCTCAAGCGCGCCGGGCCGATCACCGATGCCACTCTGTTCGGCGGGCTGCTGCTCGATGTCGCGGCGCTGTCGGCGCAATTGTATCTCAGCGGCGGGGCGACCAACCCGTTCGTGTCGCTGTTCCTGCTTCAGGTCGTGCTGGGGTCGGTGCTGCTCGATCGCTGGTCCAGCTGGGCGCTGGTCGCCGCGACCAGCGTCGCATTCGCGATCCTCACCTTGGCCTATCGCCCGATCACCCTGCCGATGACGATCGGCCGCCCGCTGTTCGCGCTGCATATCCAGGGGATGTGGGTGTGCTTCGCGCTGATCGCGGTGCTGCTCGTCCTGTTCGTCACCCGCATCAACGGCAACCTGCGCGCACAGGACGCGCATCTGGTCGAGATCCGCCGCCAGGCGGTGGAGGAGGAGCACATCGTGCGCATCGGCATGCTGGCCTCGGGCGCGGCGCACGAACTTGGCACGCCCTTGTCGTCGCTGTCGGTCATCCTGGGCGACTGGCACCGCGTCCCCGCCATCGTCGCCGACCCGGACCTGATCCGCGATGTCGAGGATATGCAGGCCGAGGTTCAGCGCTGCAAGGCGATCGT
>DASTLZ010000164.1:0-4590 GCA_035714425.1 Sphingomonas sp. | reverse complement strand
AGCTGCGATACTATCGAACGTGGGCCGTGTTCAGAACCCCAGTTCGCGCATCTCCACGACGCGTTTCTCGCGCGCGCTGATTTCCGCGGCGGCGCCGATCGCCACCGCCATCAGGCCGTCGCGCGCGGTTACCTCCACCTGGCCCTCGCCGCGCACCGCCGCGTTGAAACGCTGATGTTCGTAGAAGGTCGATCCGTGGTGGCTGCCCGCGGCCAGCGCCACGGCATCGACCTCCACGACACGTCGCGTCGGCTGCTTGGGCTGGCGCAGGGCCACGCGGGGCGACCGGACGATCGCGCCTTCGGGAATCAAGACGTCGAGCCGCGCCCGATCGCCGACGGCGGTGATCTCTTCCTGGTTCTGTGCCCCTTCTGCGAACATCGACAGGTCCAGCATGGCGCGCACGCCATTCGCGAAATCGACGGTGGTGAAGCTGTTGTCGATGATGTCGGGGCGTTCGCCGCCATAATCCTCATCGACATGGTTCACGTCCATCGCGCCCGAGCAATAGACGCGCACCGCTTCGCTCTGGATGATTAAACGCATCAAATCGAAGAAATGGCAGCATTTCTCGACCATCGTGCCGCCGGTATTGCGCGAAAAGCGGTTCCAGTCGCCGACTTTCACCAAGAAAGGAAAGCGATGTTCGCGGATCGACAGCATCCGCAGCGTGCCGATATCCTGGGCATGGACCGCGGCGATGAAGGCAGCCGCGGGAGGCATGTAGCGATATTCCATCGCGGTCCAGAACACCCGCTCGCTCCGCTCCGCCTGCTCGACGATCCAGCGGGCATCGGAGATCGTCGTCGCCAACGGCTTTTCGCACAGGATATGAAGACCTTCGCCGAACAGCGGGGTCAGCACGTCGCGGTGGGTGTGGTTCGGGCTGGCGACGATCACCGCGTCGACCAGCCCGCTCGTGGCCAGCGCGGCGGCATCGTCGAACGCTCGCACCGCGCCTGCCTTCTTGCCCAGCGCCCCGCGCGCCCAGTCCAGCGACGTGGAAACCGGATCGGCGATCGCCGTCACCACCGCGCCCGGCGTGATCGCCAGATTGTTGAGGTGTTCGACCCCCATCATGCCGGTGCCGACCAGGCCGTAGCGAACCTGCGGCGATGTGGGCTTGGATTCACCCCCAGATTTGACTTGTTCCGCCACGGTCCGCCCCTAATATGACAGCGATGTCTGATATCGCACTTACACCCGATCCGCGGCCTTTGGGCAAGAGCGGAATTGCTGTCAGCCCCATCGCATGGGGGATGTGGCGCTTCGCCGGCCGGCCGCAGGGCGAGGCGCGCGCGCTGGTCGATGCCGCGCTGTCGGCGGGCATCACGCTGTTCGATACGGCCGATATCTATGGCTTCGACGGGGAAGGCGGGTTCGGCGGTGCCGAGCTGCTGCTGGGCGAATTGTTCGCGGCCGATCCAACGCTGCGCGGTCGCATGGTGCTGGCGACGAAGGGCGGCATCACGCCGCCGGTGCCATATGATTCGGGCCGCGACTATCTGATGCAGGCGCTCGACGATTCGCTGCGCCGGCTGCGCGTCGACCAGGTCGATCTGTACCAGATCCACCGCCCGGACATCCTGACCCATCCCCACGAAGTGGCGCGCACCCTCGACGCCATGATCGCCAGCGGCAAGGTGCGCAGCGTCGGCGTGTCCAACCACTCACCCGACCAAACCCGCACGCTGGCCCGCTATCTCGACGCCCCGATCGTCAGCCAGCAGCCTGAATTTTCGCCGCTGTTCACGGATCCCATGACCAACGGCCTGTTCGATCAGGCGATGGAACACGACATCGCGGTCCTGGCGTGGTCGCCGCTGGGCGGCGGCCGCATCGCGGAGCCGGGCACTGCGCAGGAGCACGCGGTCGCGGCGGCGCTGGACGCGGTGGCGGCGCAATTCCGGGTCAGCCGCACCAGCGCGGCCTATGCGTGGATCATGGCGCATCCGGCGCGGCCGATCCCGATCGTCGGCACCCAGAACGCCACGCGGATCGCCGAGGTCGCCGACGTCTACAAGGTCCGCTGGACCCGCGCCGCCTGGTACGAGGTGCTGGTCGCGGCCCGTGGGGAGAAACTGCCATGACCATTGCCACGCCTTCCCCATGCGAGATCAGCTGGTTTTCGGCGCTGTGCGACGATGACTACGAATTTCTGGGTGTGCCCGATGCGAAGCTGAAATCCAGCTGGGAGCATTGCCGCGACATCGTGCTGCAGGCGGAAAGCGGCGGCTTCGACAACATCCTGTTGCCGTCGGGCTATGCCCTGGGGATCGACACGACCGCCTTTGCCGCCGCGATCGCGCCGATGCTCCGGCGGATGGCGCTGTTGATGGCGGTGCGCATCGGCGAGACGTGGCCGCCGCAGCTGGCGCGCCAGATCGCGACGATCGATCGGCTGCTGGGCGGGCGGCTGACCGTCAACATCATCTCGTCCGACATGCCCGGCGAGACGCTGGCCTCTGCGCCGCGCTATGCCCGCACGGTCGAGGCGATGGCGATCCTGAAGACGCTGCTGAACGGGGAGGCGCTCGATCATCAGGGCGAATTCTGGCAGCTGAGGATCGATCCGCCGCGTGTCGGCACCGTGTCCGGCCGCGCACCGCTGCTGTATTTCGGCGGCCTGTCACCCGACGCGCGCGAAGCCGCCGCCAAGGGTTGTGACGTGTTCCTGATGTGGCCCGACACCCGCGACAAGGTCGCCGCGATCATCGCGGACATGACGGCGCGTGCCGCCGCGCACGGCCGCACCTTGCGCTTTGGCTACCGCGCGCATGTGATCGTGCGCGACACCGAAGCCGAAGCGCGCACCTGTGCCGATCGCTTGCTGTCCAAATTGGACGCCGCGCAGGGCGCAGCGATCCGCGCGAAATCGCTCGATTCGCAATCGGCCGGCGTGGCGGCGCAAGCGGCGCTGCGCGAATCGGCGGCAGCCGATGGCTATGCGGAGGAAAACCTGTGGACCGGCATCGGCCGCGCGCGCTCCGGCTGCGGCGCCGCGATCGTCGGCGATCCCGATCAGGTTCTCGCCAAATTACAGATGTACCGCGACATGGGGATCGATGCGTTCATCCTGTCGGGCTATCCCCATGCTGCCGAAGCCGATCTGTTCGCGCGCCACGTCCTGCCGCGCATCGACCACGCCGCGCTGGCGCGCGGATAAGCGGCGTTCGGGCCGGTCACGGCGAAAACGCTTTGGTCGGACCGCCCGTCTGTGCCTAGGGAAGGGCGGGCCTCGGGGCGGGCGCAAGCGAGCGAAGGGATGATGGGGATGGCCGATGTGCAAGCGAACCAGGAGCCGCAACCCTTGGTGGTCGGCATCGGCGGCACCATCGGCGGCGTCTCGTCGACCGAACGTGCGTTGCGTATCGCGATGGATGCTGCCCGCGCGCAAGGGTTCCGCACCAACATTTTCGGCGGCGCGGACATGGCCAAATTGCCGCTCTACGATCCGAAAGCAACCGAGCGCACCGCGGAGGAGCGCGCCTTCGTCGCAGCGGTGCGCGGCGCGTCGGCGCTCATCATCGCCAGCCCCGGCTATCACGGCAGCATATCGGGCGTCGTCAAGAACGCGCTCGATCTGCTGGAGGAAACCGCTCGCGACGCCGATCGGCCGTATCTGGCCGACATGCCCGTCGGGCTGATCGCCACGGCCTATGGCTGGCAAGCGACGGGATCGACCATCGCGGCGCTGCGCTCCATCGTCCACGCCCTGCGCGGCTGGCCCACTCCGTTCGCCGCGGCGATCAACAGCCAGGTCGTCAAGTTCGACGACGTAGGCGGCGCCAGTGACCCCGCCGTCGTCGAACAACTGCAACTGGTCGGCCGCCAAGTGGCGCGCTTCGCCCCATTCGTCCCCGGAACCCCGCCGACCGCCTGACGTGCCTTGACAATCCACCCCACCTCGGCTCTAGGCGCGCTTCGCTTGCGGCCGACGGCCCCGGGCAGTGCTGCCGTAGCTCAGTGGTAGAGCGCATCCTTGGTAAGGCTGAGGTCGTGAGTTCAATCCTCACCGGCAGCACCATTTTTTGGTTCAATGTGAGTATATTAGCTGTCAGCGGCGTCGGCCGAGGTTGCTGACAGTGGCTTGAAAAGTGGCTTTGTCAGCATATTGTCAGCAAAGTTCGTCGGCCGGGCCTGATCCTGTCACGGGTGAAGCCTTCAGAAGCGGGTTTGAGTCCCGATTCGCTTGGTAAGGAGTTCGGCGAACATACCGGACCAGCGCGCGCATTTTGAACCGCCATAGTAAGCGCTTGCACCGGCTCACGGTCCTGCGGTTAACTCATTCAGCCACCAGTGGCGCAATAAGCCCCAACCGGCGTCGCGTCCGCTGTGAGGCAGATTGCGAATTGGAGGGAGCACCTTCGTGATAATTGCTCACGAGGTAATGCCGTCAACGAACGGCATAATTGATCGTGGGCGGACCCGCTGCTTTCATGGGAATTGTGGTGGAAGCACGAACCCGCTGCGCGGGATGGGTGCTTGGGCTCGGTTGAGGTGAGGCAACGAGCGTAGCGCGTGGATTGAGCGCTGCGGGCAGCAGGCAGACGATCGGGGTTCCACGAGAAGGAGCCCTGCCATGAACAT
>DASTLZ010000163.1:0-1624 GCA_035714425.1 Sphingomonas sp. | reverse complement strand
CCGCCTGCTGGACGCACCGGGATGATAATCGTAGCGGGCCGGCCTATATCCACACCATGACCGACGCCAAGCCACCCCTCCACCTGGTGATCGCCGCCCCGCGCGGCTTCTGCGCCGGCGTCGACCGCGCGATCCGCATCGTCGAACTGGCGATCGAGAAGCACGGCGCGCCGGTCTATGTCCGCCACGAGATCGTCCACAACAAATTCGTCGTCGACACGCTGCGCGCACAAGGCGCGGTGTTCGTCGAGGAACTGGACGAAGTGCCCGATGGCGCGCCGGTGGTGTTTTCGGCACATGGCGTGCCCAAGTCGGTGCCCGCCGACGCAAAGAACCGCGGGCTCGATTATCTCGATGCGACCTGCCCGCTGGTGTCCAAGGTTCATCGGCAGGCCGAAGGATTGGTGAAGGCCGGTCGGCACATCCTGTTCATCGGCCACGGCGGCCATCCCGAAGTGATCGGCACGTTCGGCCAGGTGCCCGATGGCACGATGACCCTGATCGAGACGGTGGCGGATGCGGAGCAGATCGTCGTCCCCGATCCATCCAATCTGGCGTTCCTGACGCAGACGACGCTGTCGGTGGACGACACCGCGCAGGTCGTGGCGACCCTGCGACGCCGCTTTCCGAGCATCGAGGGGCCGCGTGGCGAGGACATCTGCTATGCGACATCGAACCGGCAGGCGGCGGTGAAGGCGATCGCGGCGGCGTGCGACGCGGTGCTGGTGATCGGGGCGCCCAATTCGTCCAATTCGCTGCGCCTGGTGGAAGTCGCCGAGCGCGAGGGCGTGCCGGCGCGGCTGATCCAGCGCGCGAACGAGATCGACTGGGATTTCCTGCACGGCGTCGCCACGCTCGGCATCACCGCCGGCGCCTCCGCGCCCGAATTGCTGGTGCGCGAACTCGTCGATCGGTTGGGCATCCGGTACGAGGTGATCGAGCGCGAGGAAGAGACGACGCGCGAGACGATCGCGTTCAAACTGCCGCGCGGCCTGGAGGCGGCGGCTTAGGCGTGGCCGTCTATACGCAGGTGTCGGCGGAAGCGCTGGGCGCGTTCCTGGCCGATTATGATGTCGGCGAACTGGTATCGGCCAAGGGGATCGCCGAGGGCGTCGAGAATTCCAATTATCTGGTCGACACCACCCGCGGGCGGTTCATCCTGACGCTCTATGAAAAGCGCGTCGAGGCGGGCGACCTGCCGTTCTTCATGGCGCTGCTGGATCATCTGGCGGCGCGCGGCAACCCGGTGCCGCCGGCGATCGCCGCGCGTGACGGCGTCGCGATCCGCCAACTGGCGGGGCGCCCGGCCTGCCTGATCCGCTTCCTGACCGGCGTGTCGGTGTCGCACCCGACGCCGGCACAAGCGCGCGCGGCGGGGCTGGCGATGGGGACGATGCACCGCGCGGTTGCGGATTTCGCAGGCGGCCGGCCCAATGCCCTGGGCGTGGCTGCATGGCAGCCGCTGCTGGCGCGGTGCGGGCGCGACCTGGATGGCATCGCGCCGACGCTGTATGACGATCTGGCGCGCGGCGTCGAAGATGTCGTGGCAGGCTGGCCGGCGGAGGGTGCGCAAGCGGTGATCCACGCCGATCTGTTTCCCGACAACGTGCTGATGCTGGGCGAC
>DASTLZ010000162.1:0-1597 GCA_035714425.1 Sphingomonas sp. | reverse complement strand
ATCTCGGGGCGCACCGGATCGGCCGCCAGCCGCATCACCCGATCGCCCACCTTATATCGATACGCCGCGGGCCATCCGCCCGCGTCCACCTCCACGCTGACGCGCTCGGGGCGCAGCGCATACAGCTCCACCACGTGCCCGCCGCCGTCGCGCAGCAGCTGGATATAGGCGTTGCCGTGCAACAGCAGCTGCGCCGCCGCCACCTCGATCAGCACCTGTCCCCCCGACCGCCCCGTCGCCAGCGCGATCAGTTTGGGATCGGACGCGATCAGCGGCGCGCCCCCGACGCTCTCCGCCACCAGCTTCACCGCCCGCTGCGCCACCGCGTTACGACAATATCCGTCGCGCACCTGCGCCTCGTAACTCTGCGGCCACTGCCTGATCGCCCCCGACACCGCACCCATTCCGGTACGCGAAAGCACCGGACGCGATTCCTCGCGCCCGGCCAACCAGCCGAACAATCCCATCTCTGCTTCCTCCCGAAGAACGGCGGCGCCGTCCGATATTTAGGTGCCGGCGTCCTCGACTTTGTCGGCGTCGCCCGCGCGGTCGGCGAAGGCATCTAGCGCCCGGCCGCTCACGAAGATGCTCACGATCCCGATCAATGTGCCCCGGGGCCACTTTGCCGGCCATGTCGGTGTCGCCCAGATAGGCGAGCCCGGCCGCAAAGATCAGGATGAACGTCGCCAGTGCCAGCGCATAATGCTGACCGCGCGATTTCAATCGATATTCCCTGTCCAGCACCTGCGTCGGCAAGGCATGGCGATGCGCCTGTTCGCGCTCCGCCATGCGGACGATCCGTTCGGCGAAGCCGGGATCGATCCTGTTATACTCGGCCAGCTCGCTCGCTTGCGGCAGCGGACCGACCGGTGCGTCGTAATCTGACCGATCGTTTCTTCCACGATCAGGCTGACGCGCGGCAGATCCTCTTCCTCCACCAGCGGGGCAAGTCGATCGAGAATTTCGTGCGCCGCCGCCTCGATGGCAGGCGCGGTGGCGGCGCTCGGCCGCTGTGACGGCTTGCCACTTTCCCCGTCGACCCCGTCAGGAAGCTTCGAAGTCCTTCGATCCGCCACGCGGGGCGCGACGCAAATCGCCGCCCACGGCTTTCCAATCGCCCGCCAACCCGTCGCGCGCGGTCGCGATCGGCCGCGGGCGCAAGCCCTGATCGAGCGTGATGGTCCCGGCGCCGGCCATCATCAGTATGGAATTGCCTCGGCGGCGGCGGATCGAAATTGCCATCGCGATCGAAATCCCTTCATGGAATGCGAATACGTCGCGCGTCGCTTGCGCCATGTCAACCAACCGCGCCTGCCATGATATGCAGCACCGGCTAACGTGCGGTGAACATCGCTACAACCGCCGCACCGCCGCGCCCCGCTTCGGCCCCAGCGCCAGTTCGGTGACCGCCCACACCAGCGCATCGGCGCGGTCCGGGGATCGGCCCGGGCCTTCGTATCCGCCGCCGCCGACGAAGCCGCACAATTCGTCTTCCAATGCCGGGAAACACCCGTGATGCTTTACCTGTCCGCGTTCGTAGAGCGCGGCGACCGGTTCGGCGCGTGCCACCTTGCCGCGGTGGGCGTGGACCTTGCGG
>DASTLZ010000161.1:0-3017 GCA_035714425.1 Sphingomonas sp. | reverse complement strand
TCGAATTCATGCTGCAATTCGATCCGGCGATGGTGAAGCTGCCCAGCACGATTTCGGAGCATCGCGACTATCTGGCCTATGTCGCGTGCAATTATCGCGGATCGGTGGTGCTCTCGACCGGTATGACGGGGCTGGAATACGAGAAGTGGCTGCTCGGCAGTTTCGTGAATTGCCGCCGTCTTTATCTACTGCAATGCAATTCCGCATATCCGACGCCGAGTACGGACTGCAACGTTGCGGTCGTCGGCCGTTATCATGCGCTGTCGCAATCCGACCCGCGCATCGTGCCCGGCTATTCCAGCCATGATTACGGCTGGCTTGCGTCGGCACTGGCGATCGCGGCAGGAGGAAGAATGATCGAGAAGCATGTCAAATTGGGCAACACCGACTGGGCGCATTTCGACGCCGTGGCCGTCGACCTGACGACGCCGGACTTCCGCGACTATGTCGGCAAGCTACGTGAAGCAGAGGAAATGGTGGGCTCGGGCATTAAGAAGGTTAACGCCAGCGAGCATCACAAATACAAGATCGCGGCCTGAGGCGGTGGCGGACATGGCCGACGGCTTTCGCTGCGTGCTCTGCAAGAGCGAAAGCGCGCCCTTCCCGATCCAGGACCAGGTTAAGGGCGATGCCAGCGGCACCTTGCGCGTGGTGCAGTGCCTGGCGTGTTCCCACATCCAGCTCTCACCTCCATCCTACGACCTCGATCTGTATCGCAACGACGGGCAGGTAAACTTCGTCGTTAGCCATTATGGAACCCCGATCGAAACCTTGTTCGATCACAGCGCGATCGAGGCCAAGCGCCGGGTGCGGCGTTTCGCCCAACATGGCGAGACGCTCGTCCGCGCCGGGCAGGACCCGGTGCGCCTTTTGGATGTCGGCGGTGGCTATGGTTTCTTCGGCGCCGCGATGAACGGAATGCGGCCGGAGGTAGACACTTGCGTGCTGGAGCCCAGCGCCAGCCGTGCGCAGACGGGCAGCGCCCATTTCGCGGACCGCGCCGATCCGGTGTTCCCCGCGCCCGCGTTCGAGATCGGCCTGCTCGACGACGACTTTCTCGCCCGGAATCGCGCGCATTATGACGTCGTGACGCTTTGGCACGTCCTTGAGCATGTCGAGGATCCTGCGGACCTGATGGCGCGCGCTGGCGCGCTGCTGCGGCCAGACGGCGGCAGCCTGTGGATCGAGGTGCCCAATGTCGAGGACGAGCTTGCGCGGCTGTCGCCCGGCTTCCGCCAGCGCAGCTTCATGCACGAGCACATATCGTATTTCTCCGCCGCGATCCTGACGCGCATGGCGCGGCGGCTGTTCCCCGATGCGTCGATCGCCGTCACGGGGTATCAACGCTACGGCATCTTCAACTACACCCATTGGATCGAACACAACGCGCCGCAGGGAGCAAAGCCCGATCTGTGGGAACGTGATCGCTGGTGGCTGGAGACGAGCTGGCGAACCGCGCGTGAAGCGGCGCGTACCAGCGATGCGTTGCTGCTCATCGTGCGCTTGGGGCAGAATGCGGGAGATCGGGGCTGACGATCGCGGCGTTTTGAGCCGCCGCGCCGCCCCCCCCTACCGCATCAGCCCCGCGGCGCGCAGGGCGTCTTCGACGATGCGGCCGGAATGCATCATCGCGCTCAGCGGCTTGGCGCGGGTTTCGTGTTTGGTGTCGGCGGTGGCCAGGCCGAAGAAATCGGCGATGCGCGCGGTCGACGATATGCCGACGTCGAGCATGAACGCCCCCGCCGCGCCGCAGCCGTCGCCGCCGGTGGCCAGGGGCACGCCGTGGCTCATCCCCGCCACGCTCGACGCTTCCATCACGACCCGCCCTTGCGCATCGCGCCAGATGCGCTGCGTCAGCGCGCCGTTCACCCGCCGCTCGCTGGGCGCGGTGGGCAGGCCGTGCAGGATGCCCCATTGCACGACCAAGGCTTCGCCGGTCTCCGGCGCCACCGTGGAATCGGCGGTGCCGTGCCAGATGCTGACGCGCGGCCACGGCCCGTTATGCGGGGATGCGTCGCGCACCAGCCGGGCCAGGGTGGTGCCGTCCGGCAGGTTCGATCCGCGCATCCGCTCCATCGCCTGCGGCACGCCGGACGCGACGCCATAGGGCAGGCCGGCGATGATCGCGCCCGCGGCGAACACTTCGGGATAGGTCGCCAGCATCGCCGCCGCCATCGCACCGCCCGCCGACAGGCCGGTGACGAACACCCGCGACGGCGCCAGCCGGTGATCCGCGACCATCGTCGCAATCATCTCGCGGATCGATCGCACTTCGCCTTCGCCGCGGCGGATGTCGCCCGGGGCGAACCAGTTGAAGCACAGGTTGGGATTGTTGGCGCGGGTCTGTTCGGGAAACAGCAGGGCGAAGCCGTGGCGCTCGGCCAGTTCGGACCAGCCGCTGCCGTGATCGAAGCCGGCCGCATCCTGGGTACAGCCGTGCAGCACCACGACCAGCGCCGCGCCGGGCGGCAGCCGGGCGGGAACGTAGGCCCAGCCGCGCAGCTTGCCGGGATTGACCGCAGGCTCGCGCAGCGGCGTCAGCGCGGTCGTGCCCGTTCCCGTTCCCGTTCCCCTGCCTGTATCCATGCCCACGCCCATGCCAATGCCGGGGCCGGGGCCAGTGCGCACCAACGGCTTCAGCTTGGCGAGCTTGTCAACGATCGAGCGCATCTTCATCCCTTCACGTCCTTCCGCGCCACCCCGTCAGGCGATGCTGCGCTGCACAAAAATGGGGAGGAATACCGCCTTAGGCAATAGACAATCGCTCCCGCGGCCGGCACACGCGCCGCGCACCGCCGATCATGGCCGACCACAGCAGATCGTCGATCCCCGCCTGGCTCAGCCCCAGACGATCGGGCCGCGCCGCCAGCACATCGGCCAGGGTCAGGTTGCCACTGCGCAAACCTGCCCGGCCCACCGCGGCCCAGCGGCGGGACGTCTCCGCGCGGATCAGCGCGACGCTCTGCGCATCGCAATCGCGCGTGGCGAAGAACGCCGCCTGCAACCGCCGCAGCACG